>DATHNU010000449.1:0-8237 GCA_035485695.1 Reyranella sp.
CGGCCGGCCACGGTGGCCATGACGTTGGCGACGTTTTCCGCTTCGGTCGGCATGTGAACGGTCATTCACCGGACTGTGGCACAGGCCTCGCAGCGTGGTAAGAGGGCGCCGCCGGCGATGGATTTTGGCGGGGGGAGAACAGTCGAAGTGTCGAACACGTTTGCGGCCATGCACGGCCTTTATCTCGAGGACCTCGCGGTCGGCATGTCGGCGATGTTCGGCAAGACAGTGACCGAGGCCGATATCGCGGCGTTCGCCGGCGTCTCGGGCGACACCAACCCGCTCCATCTGCATGACGGCTTCGCCCACACCACCCGCTTCGGCCAGCGCATCGCCCACGGCATGCTGAGCGGCAGCTTCATCTCGACCGTGGTCGGCACCAAGCTGCCTGGCCCCGGATCGGTCTACGTCTCCCAGACCTTGAGCTTCACGGCGCCGGTGTCGATCGGCGACACCGTCACGGCGATCTGCACCATCACCCACATCAACCACGAGCGCCGCCGCGTGACGCTGAAGACGCAATGCCTGAACGGCGACATCGTGGTGATCGACGGCGAAGCTGTCGTCTCGGTGCCGCGGCGCACGCCGAAATGATCCCGGTCTTCGACGACTGGCGGGCCGCGCCGGCCGCCTGGAAGGGCGGCGCCGTGGCGCTCGGCAATTTCGACGGTGTGCATCGCGGTCATCAGGCGTTGCTGGCGCACACCGGCCAGCGCGCCAAGGCGCTCGGCGCGCCGCTGGTCACGCTCACCTTCGAGCCCCATCCGCGCCGCTTCTTCGTGCCCGATACCGGCCCGTTCCGTCTCACCCTGCCGCCGGCAAAAGTCCGCCTGCTGGCCGCGTACGGCGTGCAGGCCGTGCTGGCGCAGCGCTTCGACGCGGCGTTCGCGGCGCTGTCGGCCGACGCCTTCATCGACGACGTGCTGCTGGCCGGGCTGGGCGCGCGTCACGTCGTGTGCGGCTACGACTTCACCTTCGGCACGCGCCGCAGCGGCAATGTCGAGATGCTGCGCGAGCAGGGGCGCCGCAAGGGCTTCGGCGTCACCGTGCTCGATCCGGTGATGCACGAGGGCGAGATCTATTCGTCGACCCGCATCCGCGAGACCTTGCGCCACGGCTGGGCCCGCGAAGCGGGCGAATTGCTGGGCCATGCCTGGGAGATCGAGGGCACCGTCGAGCTGGGCGACCAGCGCGGCCGCACGATCGGTTTCCCGACGGCCAACGTGGCGCTGGGCGAGCATCTCAGGCCGCGCTTCGGCGTCTATGCCGTGCGCGCGATGGTCGACGGCAACTGGCGCGACGCCGTGGCCAACCTCGGCCGGCGTCCGACCTTCGGCAAGCTGCAGGAGAATTTCGAGGTCCACCTGTTCGACTTCGTGGGCGACCTCTACGGCAAGACGCTGCGCGTCGCGCTGGTCGATTTCATCCGACCCGAGATGAAGTTCGGGGGCCTCGACCAGCTGAAAGCCCAGATCGCCGCCGACGGCCAGTCGGCAAGAGAGATCCTGGCGGCGAGCCGGGAATAGCACCCCGCAGCGCTGGAAGGGTTAGGACGCGCCTCCGGCAAACGTGCGTCCATCCATTCGGAATTTGTCATGGCTTGGATTCCACGGCATCGAGGTCGCCACACGCCCCGGATACGTGCGCTGGATTCGCGCGTTGATTGAATGGCACCGGAGCGCACTCGCGAATCACGTTAGCCAGCGGCAAAATTAATCGGCGCTCCCGTCAGGTGCCCGTAAGCCGGGGACCGCATGGTGCGTCCGTCCGCAGGGGTGTGGGCACCGGGGATGTCGTTGCAAAAGTTCTTGTTCAGTTTCGACGGTCGGGTCAGCCGGGCGCCCTATTGGCTGGGGCTTCTGGCCGTGCTGTTCATCGATTCGGCCGCGTTCGGCATACTCGGCGGGTTTGAGCTGCTGGACGGCGATACGATGGCCAGCGAGCGCAAAGGCCCGAGCCGGCTTTGGGCCTTGCTGATCGTTGTGCCGTCGTTCTGGGTCGGCCTCGTCCTGTCCGTGAAGCGTTGGCACGATCGCAACAAATCGGGCCGCTGGGTGCTGATCAACCTTGTGCCCGTGGTCGGTTGGCTGTGGCACTTCATCGAATGTGGAGTCCTGAGGGGCACCGTGGGTCCCAACCGCTTCGGTCAGGATCCGCTGCGCCGGCGAGGTATCGCCTAGTACAGGGAATCGCAAATGTCAGATACGGGCCCACTGTCACCCCGAGGCGCGCGGATCTAGCTGTCGATGAGGTGGTGGAAAACGCCGCTAGTTGCACGCCACCTTTCGCTGGCAGGCTGGCTTGCTGCTGTCGAAGCAAATTCGAGGCTGCGGCGCGGGAGCACGTCCGGTCAACGGTTCGCTCTGGTAGATCGTCTCAAGGTTGCCGCAGGCGGCCTTTGCCGTCCGCGTTACTTCGTCGAACTCGGCGGAAGTCGCATCCGGTTTTGTGGCGCAAAGCTCGTTCTCTGCACTCTCGATACACGCATAAAGCTTCGTCGCTGCCCGTCGATAGCGTAGTCCGCTTCTGTCATCCTGACGGATGGTCGCGCCGAGCGCGCAGGGCGCGCCCATGCGAAATACGAACTCCAGGTAGATGCCGTACTGATCATTGGGCGCGCCGCTGTACGAAGACACGGAGACGCCGTCGGTCGCCTCATGGAACTCGGTGTCGATCCATGCCTTGAGTTTCCCGGGCGTCAAGCAGGCGAATGACGAAAGGTTATTCAGGCTGAACACCGCTCCCGTTTCCCAGCGCGCGCCAGGGATCCCATCGCACACTGAGCTTCGATAGATCGCATAATCGATGGCCGGCTCGCCGGCTACGGTTGCAGGGTTGATGAACACCTGCGGCACCTTCATGTCTTGGATGCCTTCGGAGGTCGGCTTGTACCAACTGGTCGTGGCTCGATAGGTCGTCTTGATGATCGTCCACGTCCCGCCGCCTTTCGGGTTCGTGCAAGCACCTGTCCCCATGGGGGTCTTCTTTTCCGAAGCCTGCAGGTCGAGTGCCAATGTCCGCGCCAAATTTTCGGGCGTGTAGAGTTCGCTTCCGTCGACGACGGCCTTGAGCTGAAGAACGAGCCATCGGCCATCCCTCACGACGGGCGAAGCTCCGCTTTTCTGGTCCAATGGTGCTGCGATACCGCTGGCCGCGATTAAGGGCAGCAGGGGAGCCAACAGCGTGAATATCAGCCAGCGGCGGGCGCGTTCCAACATGCCCGACTATAGCAGAAGCCTTCGGCGCCCACGGGCGGCTCCATGCCAACATCTGCGAGACTGAATCGCGAACGCGCCACAATCCCTAGAAGTAGGAAAAACCCTGCGGTTAGGGCGTTTTGTCGGTGTAGAGTTTGCTTGTGGATAAGAGTCCACGAGAGGGGTTTCAAGTATGGCCGTTCGTCCGTCGTGGGAAGGGCATCTCCGCCTGTCCCTGGTTACCTGTCCCGTCGCTCTCTATCCGGCGACGACCGAAGCGGAGACGGTTCACTTCAACCTGATCAATCCCGTCACCAACAACCGCATCAGGATGAAGACCGTCGACGCCGGCACCGGCGAGGAGGTCTCGCGCGGCGATCTGGTGAAGGGCTTCGAGGTCGCCAAGGGCGAGTATGTCCTGTTCGCCAAGGAAGAGCTCGACGCGGTGAAGCTCGAATCGACGCGCATCATCGACATCGAGAAATTCGTGCCGCGCGCTTCGATCGATCGCCTGTACTGGGACACGCCCTATCACCTCGTGCCGATGGGCAAGACCGGCATCGAAGCCTACGCCGTCATCCGCGCCGCCATGGCCAAGCAGAACAAGCTGGCGATCGGCCGCCTCGTGATGAGCACCCGCGAGCGCGTCTGCGCCATCGAGATCGAGGAGGGCGGGCTGGTGCTCAACACGCTGCGCACGGCGGAGGAGGTGCGCGCCCTCGACGCCATCGGCAGCCCCAACCTGCCCAAGCCCGATCCGCAGATGCTGCAGATCGCCGAGAAGATCATCGAGCAGCAATCGGGCGATTTCGATCCCAGCGAGTTCCGCGACCGCTACGAGGACGCCTTGCGCGCCCTGATCGACCAGAAGCGCAAGGGCAAGTCGGTCAAGCCGTCGGCCAGGCCCGCCAACGACGACACCAAGGTCATCGACCTCATGGCGGCGCTCAAGAAGAGCCTGGGCGCCGCCGCCGAACGGCGGCCGGCCGCCGGCAACAAGAAGAAACCGGGCGGCCGGAGGGCGGCATGATGGGCACGCAACTGCCGCTGCCCGCACGCTGGGCCTTCGCCCGGCAATCGCGCCGCGACCCGCGCGATCGCTTGGCCGCGCTTCGGCGCGACACGACAGAGACCAGGGCCGCGATCCGCGCAGCGCTCGATGTGCTGGCCGCCCGCCACGACATCGCGCCGAAGGATATCGAGTACGCGATGGCCCACGCCGACGATCTGCTGGCCGATGCCATCTACACCGTGGAGCGGGAGCTCGAGCGTGAGATCGAGGGCGAGGAGCCCGTCTAGCGTCTTTCTGACGAAAACTAATTCACCTCACCCTGAGGAGCGGCCCGGAGGGCCGCGTCTCGTCGCGCGGAGTGACCTCCGCGCTGAGGCGGGCAACACGCACATACTCTGGCCCATGCTTCGAGACGCTCACTTCAGGCGCACTGTTTCGACGGGGATGGACGGGGCGTGGGCGGTTACCCTCTGACGCTGAACCGCGTCTCGGCGATTTGTTCGGCGCTGTAGTTGTCGTCCTGCATGCGTGCCTTTGCCCGATCGATGAAATCCTGATCGAACAGCGGGGCGTTCAGGAGATCCCAGGCGAACGTGTAGGACTCCACCAGCTCGTCCTTCAGGAATACATCGACGATCTTGGTGTCCAGCGTGGCCTCGGCAGCGAAAACGCCAGCTGATTAGCATTCTTGGGTTGCGGCATTGTTAAGGCTGGATCTTCGGATCGGGTGCGCGTTCAGGGCGGGCGGCGTCGCCGCTTTTTCTTCTTTTGGCTTGCGGCTTCAATCAAGGTCACGGCCGCCTCTTTGGCGGCGCGCACGAACGCCGGATCGCCGCGCACCAGGCTGGCGGCAATCGCACCGTCCAGCAGGAGGGCGAGCTGCGTGGCGACGCCGTCGGCGCCGGCAACGCCGAGGCGCGACAGCAGATCGCCGAACCAAAGCCTTCGGCGTTCCTTGAAGGCGACGGCGAGCCGGTTGATTTCGCGGTCCTCCTGGCCGAGCTCGGCGACGGCGTTGACGAAGGCGCAGCCGCGGAAGCGTCGGCTCGCAACCGAATGCTCGAGGCGGTCGAACGCCCCCAGGACCTGCTCGAGGGGCGGCCGGTCCGTGATCTCGAGCTCGACCAGGCGGCGCGACAGGTAGGCGGCGACCAGCGCGTCCTTGGACGGATAGTGGTTGTAGAGGGTGCGCTTGCTGATGCCGATTTCGTCGGCAACCGTGTCCACGCCGATCGCGCGAATGCCCTGCCGGTAGAACAGCCGGTCGGCGGTCTCCAGGATTCGCTCCTCGATCTGCTCCTTGGCGGGCCATCTGCTCATGATAACACCGATCTGTGTAATTCTGCTTGACAGGTTCCAGGCATCATCCTAGATAACTACACAGATCTGTGTAGTCAAGAGGAAGCGACCATGAAGGACTGGCGTGCGCTTCGCCCCGTCATGCCGATCCTGGTCGGCGCGTCGATCATGCTGACGCTCAGCATGGGCATTCGCCAGACGTTCGGCCTGTTCCTTCAGCCGGTCACGCGCGACCTTGCGCTCAGCGTCTCCGACTTCACGCTGGCCCTCTCGATTCAGAACCTCACTTGGGGCCTGCTGCAGCCGATCGCCGGCGCGCTGGTCGTGCGGCTGGGTTTCCGGCCGATCCTTATGGCGGGGGCTGGGCTTTATCTCGCCGGCCTGCTGACGTTGGCTGCGGCCCAGGACCTGCTGGGCGTTCTCGCCGGTGGCGGGCTGCTGATCGGCGTTTCGCTGGCCTGCACGGCGTCGGCCATGGCGCAGGCGGCGGCCTCGCGCGTCGTGCCCGCGCCAATTCGCAGTCTGGTGCTCGGGATCATCACCGGCGCCGGCACCCTGGGCGCGCTGGTGGCCGCGCCGCTCGCGCAGGCGGTGATGGCCGATCATGGCTGGCGGTCGGGCATGCTGGCGCTGTTCGTCTTTGCCGTGCTGCTGCTGCCGGCGACCTGGTTCGCGGGCCGCGTCGATCGAATCCCACTGCCGCCGCCGGTTGGCGGACAGATCGCCGACGCGACGGTCGCCGCCGTCGTTCGCTCGGCGTTTGCCCAGGCGCCGTTCGTGGTGATGACCGCCGCCTACTTCGTCTGCGGCATGCAACTGCTGTTCATCGCCACGCACCTGCCGTCGTATCTGGCGATCTGCGGCATGGACCCGATGCTGAGCGCCCAGGCCCTGGGCGTCATCGCCCTGTTCAACGTGGCCGGAAGCCTGTTCTTCGGCTGGGCGGGCGGTCACTGGCCAAAGCTCGTCCTGCTCGGCGGCATCTACGTCGCCCGGTCGCTGGTCCTCGGCTGGTATTTTATGGCCCCGCCGACACCTGCCGGCACGCTGGTCTTCGCGGCACTGATGGGGTTCCTGTGGCTGGGCGTCGGACCGCTGGTCGCGGGCTCCGTGGTCGAGATGTTCGGGCTGCGCTGGCAGGCCATGATCCAAGGCCTTGCCTTCATGAGCCATCAGCTCGGCAGTTTCGTGGGCGCCTTCGGCGGCGGCCTGCTGTTCGACACGTTCGGCTCCTACGACCTGGCGTGGCGGCTGGGCGTCGGCATGGGTCTCGCGGCGGGCATCGTGCAGATCGCCTTCGCCATCGCGCGACCGCCGCGCCTGGCAACGACATGAGCGACATGGCGCGGCAGGCTTGGCAGAGCGTCGATATCGCCGCGGTCAATGGCAACACCGTGCGCCTGCGGACGATGCAGGATTTCACCGCGCGTTGGCATACCCATGTCGACAGCGACGAGCTTTTCTACGTCTTATCGGGCCTGTTCCACCTCGACGCCGACGAGCGAACGGTCGACCTTCGGCCCGGCGAACTCTTTGTCGTGCCGGCCGGGATGCGTCATCGCGGCCGCGCCGGCGCACGGACGACCTTGCTGGTCGTCGACTGCATTCGCGGCGGCGCGCCGTCGGCCCGGCCTTCCGAATGATATCGGCCATCTGATGTCGATCGAGGCCGGCTGTGGAGGCGAGCGTCGTCCGGACGGTCGTCTAGCCAGCCGGCGGCGCGAACACGAGCGCCATCGCCACGTCGTCGCGATACTGGCCGTCGATCTTGGCGCGCCGAGGATGAATGCCTTCAACGATGAAGCCGATACTTCCGTAGAGACGTCAACGTCGCTCTGGGGCTCGCCGAGGCGCTTTGAACGAAGCGGCGAGCATCATGGCCTGAACGGTCGCTTCAACCGGCAAGGCGGGCTCACCCAACGTTTGTTCGCGTCGGCCCGCGCCTGACCGTGGAGGAGAGCTTCGGCCTGCATGCGAGTGCATGTCCTGGATCTCGGCGCCCGATACCGGCGCGAGAAACGTCGTGCACCCACTCTGCAGCGAATCCCTTTGACGTTCCTGGGCAATGTTGTGGCGTATGTCTTCCAGGCTGCCGTCACGAAGCGGGCGAGGCTGCCGCGCCGAGGCCCGCAAGGCGAAGGCAGGCATTGTGTCCGCGCGCTGGGCGCGCCTCGTCACTCTCGCGCCAGGAGGTTCGGCGTCATGTCCAGTCATCGCATCGGGAAAGCGTCCGGCGAACGGCGCTGCTGGTCGGCGGCCTCCCTCATCAGGCCTTGCGGAGCTCTCCCCTTGGATAATCTCGACCGGCGTTGCGCCGGCCGGACACTGGCGCAAACCGGCGAGTACTTCCTGCGGAAACTCTGCGCGAAAAACGGTCCGCAGTTTTGCTATCTAACGCTTGGGGGCCACGCCCCTTGGAGGGGCACTAGCCGGGTAGCGGAAATTGCGGAAAAAGAATTCCCGGTCTCCCGGAAGGCCTCTTGCGCAATATCGTGTCGCGCGGTCTCGGGACCGGGCCGAGCCGGCTTGGGCGCCGGCCGCTCCTTGACCCCCCGCACCCGCGTCCATAGATTGCCCGGCCTATGTTCATCGGGGCCCTTCAGGAGCGAATTATCCGCCCGGTCCGCTGACCGCGGCCGGGTCGTGCCTGTTCTTGACCGCTCTTCCGGGCGGTCGCCCATCGCTCCTTTTGCGCCGAGTTTCCCGTGACAACCGACTATAAATCCAGC
>DATHNU010000450.1:0-4601 GCA_035485695.1 Reyranella sp.
CACGCTGATGATGATCGCCGGCTTCGAGACGCCGACCGCGGGCGACATCGCGATCGACGGCAAGTCGGTGGTCGGCATGCCGCCCTATCGCCGCAACATCGGCATGGTGTTCCAGAACTACGCGCTGTTTCCCCATCTGACGGTGGCGGAGAATATCGGCTTTCCGCTGAAACAGCGCGGCGTCGCGAAAGCAGAGCGGGCCAAGCTGGTTGGCGAGGCGCTCGAGCTGGTGCATCTGCCGGGCTATGGCGAGCGCTATCCGCGGCAGCTCTCGGGCGGCCAGCAGCAGCGGGTCGCCTTGGCGCGCGCCATCGTCTTCCAGCCGCGGTTGCTGCTGATGGACGAGCCGCTGGGCGCCCTCGACAAGCAGCTGCGCGAAAACCTGCAGCTCGAGATGCGCCGCCTCCACGCTGATCTCGGCATCACGTTCATATACGTCACGCACGATCAGGAAGAGGCGCTGACGATGTCGGACCGTATTGCGGTCATGAATGAGGGGCTGGTGGCCCAGGTCGGCAGTCCGGAGGATCTTTACGACCGGCCCTGCAACCGCTTCGTCGCCAATTTCATCGGCGAGTCGAACTTTCTGCCGGCCATCGTGCGCGGCATGGAAGACGATGTCGTGGTGGCCGAGTGCGAGGGCGCGATCATCCGCGCCATCTGTCCCGGCCGGCCGACGAGCGGCGACAAGGTGATGCTGACCACACGGCCCGAGCGCATGCGCTTCACCGACGGCGCCTGGAGCTCCGATGCGCCACAGAACCGCATCAGCGTGACGGTGACCGAAGCGGTCTTTGCCGGCGAACGCTGCCGCTACATGCTGCAGGCCGCCGACGGCACCGCGATGGTGCTGAAGGAACCGTCGAGTGCAGCCATCCGTCGGCGCGCGGTGGGCGAGCAGGCCGAGATCGCCTGGTCGGTCGCGGATACGATCCTTGTCTGAGACGGTCGCCCGCTCCCTCGCTTCGGCGGAGCGCGGGCGTCTCGCCCGCATCATGACCATGAGCGGGCGAGACGCCCGCGCTCCGAAGAATCTGATGCCGCTGCTGCTGGTGGCGCCACTGCTGGTCTACATGGTGGTCTTCTACGCCCTGCCGGTGATCTCGATGCTGCTGCGCAGCGTCAGCGAACCCACCTGGACGCTGGCCAACTACGCCGCCTTGCCGCGCGACACGGTGTTCCTGAACACCTTCTGGAACACGCTCTACACGGCGATCGTCGTCACGGTCGGGACCTTGCTGCTGGGCTATCCGGTGGCGCTCGGCCTGGTGCGGGCACGGCGCTCCGCGCCGCTGATCCTGATCATAATTCTGCTCCCCTTCTGGACCAGCATCCTGGTGCGGAGCTACGCCTGGATGGTGCTGATGGGCCGGCATGGCCTGATCAACGAGGCTTTGATCGCCGGCGGGCTTATCGAGCGACCGTGGCGCATCCTCAACACGCCGCTCGCGGTGCAGATCGCGATGATCCATATCCTGCTGCCCTACATGATCCTGCCGATCGCCAATGCGCTGCGCCAGATCGACCCCTCGCTCGCGCGCGCGGCGTCGGGCCTGGGATCCACGCCATGGCATACCTTCCGGCAAGTGATCCTGCCGCTCTCCATGCCGGGCGTGGCCGCGGGCGTCCTGCTGGTCTTCGTCCTCTCGCTCGGTTTCTACATCACACCAGCCATGCTGGGCGGCCCGCGCGACATCACGCTGTCGATGCTGATCGCCCAGCAGGTCGACCAACTCAACTGGCCCTACGCGGCGTGCCTCTCGGCCACCCTGCTGGCGACCGCGCTGGTCATCATCGCGGCCGCCCAACGCCTGCCCGGTATCGGTAACGCCTTCAAGATGAGCGCGCGATGAGCGGAGCGCGCATCCTGTCGATGGGCTTTGTCGGCCTGATCCTGCTGTTCCTGGCCTTTCCGATCATCGTCGTGGCCGTCGTCTCCTTCTCCTCGGCCGATTATCTCACCTTTCCGCCGCCCGCCTTCGGCCTGCGCTGGTACCGCGCCTATTTCGGCAGCGAGGACTGGCTGGTCCCAACCTTCCTCAGCCTGGCGGTAGCGGCCTGCGTGGTCGTGCTCTCGACATTGCTGGGCACCCTGGCGGCGCTCGGCATCGCCCGGTTGCCACGGGCGCTGCGCGTGGTGGCTACCGGGCTGATCCTCTCGCCGCTGATCGTCCCGGTGATCGTCGTGGCCATCGGCATCTACTATGCCTTCTCCCGTTACGGGCTGGTCGGCACGCCGGTGGGGTTGGTGCTGGCCCATACCTGCCTCGCCGTGCCCTTCGTCGTGACCAGTGTCAGCGCCAGCCTGGCGGGCATCGACCCGCGTCTGGAGCAGGCGGCGCTCAGCCTGGGCGCCACGCCAGGCGGCACCTTCTTCCAGGTGACGCTGCCGCTGATCCGTCCCGGCGTGCTGGTCGGTGCGCTGTTCGCCTTCATCACCTCGTTCGACGAGCTGGTCGTCGCCTTGTTCCTCTCCGGCACCGGCGCGGTGACCTTGCCGCGACGCATGTGGGAAGACCTGCGCTTCTCGATCGATCCTACGATCGCCGCCGTCTCCACGCTGACGATCGTGCTGACCGCGGCCTTGCTGGGTGGCGCGCATCTGCTGCGCCGGCGCGCCGAGCGGATGCGGACAGCCTGAGCTAGGCGAAGATCTCGCGCATCAGGCGCGATGGCGCCGCCTCGCGCTGCAATTGGTCGAAGGTGCACTGGCGCGGCGCCTTGTCGGGGCGCCAGCGCAGCAGCCGCGTACCGTGGCGGAAGCGCTCGCCGGTGACATGATCGTACTGCACCTCGACGACCAGCTTGGGCTTGAGAGGCTCCCATTGCGCGCTGCGCTCGGTCGACCAGCGGCTGGGCCCGCCCGGCGCGTCGCCGGTGAAGCCCGGCCTGCCGCGCAGTCTCTCCAGCTTGCGCGTCAGCGCGGCGCGCTCATCGTCGCCGATCGCCGAGGTGAAGCCCACGTGATCGAGCAGTCCTTGATCGTTGTAGAGGCCGAGCAGCAACGACCCCACCTCACGCTTGGCCGTCGCGTAGCGAAAGCCGCCGACCACGCAATCAGCGCTGCGCAGGCTCTTGATCTTGAGCATCGCCCGCTCACCCGCGCGATAGGGCTCGTCAAGGCGCTTGGCGACCACGCCATCCAATGCGCCGCCACCGGCGCGCGCCAGCCACCGCACGGCACTAGCCCGCTTTTCGCTGGCGGGCGACAGGCGCAGGCGCGTCTCATCACCGACTGTTGCGAAGAAGCGCTCGAGCGCCATCCGCCGTTCCCGCAGGGTGTGCGAGGCAAGGTCGCTGCCGTCCGGGTCCTGCAGCATGTCGAAGGCGATCAGTACCGCCGGCGTTTCGCCCGACAGCCGACGGATGCGACTCTCCGCAGGATGCAGCCGCATCTGCAGCGCCTCGAAGGAGAGCGTGGCGCCTGTCGGGATGACGAGTTCGCCATCGAGTACGAAACGGCTCGGCTTGAGCTTGGCTAGAGCCTCGACGACCTCGGGGAAGTAGCGCGCCAGACTCTTGCCCGAACGGCCCAGCAGAACGACCCGCTTGCCATTGCGCTTGGCAATGCAGCGAAAGCCGTCCCACTTCGGTTCGTACTGCCAGCCCTCGCCACGCGGCAGCTCGTCGACCTGCCGTGCTTCCATCGATACCGGCTTATGGGTCCGTGCCGCCATATGAGACAACGGCCCTGATGGACGCCAGTTCCGGCTTGTCCGGCGAGCCGCGCACAAGCCAGTATGATCCGATATGACACATCCCAAATCAGACAAGCCCCTGCGGCCCGACCTGCAGCAGGTGCTCGAGAGCCGCGCCGCCATTCTCGATGACGCCCGTCCGAAGGCCGTGGCACAGCAGCGCAAGCGCGGCCGCTGGACGGCCCGCGAAGGTATCGCCGCCCTCGTCGACCCCGACAGCTTCGTCGAGTATGGCGGCCTCGCGCGCCCCGCGGTGTCCGGCATGACCGGCGCCGCCGACGGCGTGGTCATGGGCACGGCGCAGATCGACGGCCGGCCGGTCGACCTGCTCATCTACGACTACACGGTCTACGCCGGCACGCAGAGCGCCATCAACCACATGAAGACCACGCGCATGTTCGAACATGCCGAACGCCACCGCCTGCCGGTGGTGTGCTGGCTCGACGGCGGCGGCGCGCGGCCGCACGACATGAAGGTCGAGGGCCGCGGCGCCACGCCGACCTTCGTGGTCTTCGCGCGCCTGTCGGGCCTCGTGCCGACGATCGGCATCCTGCCCGGCCGCGCCTTCGCCGGACACGCCAACCTCGCCGGCATGTGCGACGTGCTGATCGCCACCAAGGATTCCACCTTGGGCATGGCCGGACCGCCGCTTGTGGAAGCAGCGCTCGGCGTCAAGCTGACGCCGGAGGAGATCGGTCCGGCGTCGGTGCACGTGGCGTCGGGTGTCATCGACGTGCTGGTCGAGGACGAGGCCGAAGCCGTCGCGGTGGCGCGCAAGTATCTCGGCTATTTTAGCGGCGCGGTCCCTCCGGGCGAGGCGCCGGACGGCACGGCGCTGCGCGACGTGGTGCCGGACAATCCGCGGCGCGCCTACAACGTACGCAAGGTGATCGACGGCATCGC
>DATHNU010000451.1:0-4183 GCA_035485695.1 Reyranella sp.
CTGGAAGGTGTCCGACGCTTCCGATTTCTTACTGGATGACGATCTCGACGCGGCGGTTCTGCGGCTCGCGCACGTTGTCGCCGGTCGGCACCAGCAGCTGGCTCTCGCCCTTGCCGATGACCGTGATCGCCTGGGCCGGAACGCCGTTGCGCACCAGGGCGTCCTTGACCGCGTTGGCGCGACGCAGCGACAGCGCCATGTTGTAGCTCTCCGGACCCGACGTATCGGTGTGGCCGGTCGCCGTGATGCGGGCGTTGCCCTTGGTCTTGAAGGCGTTCGCCGCCTGCTGGATCGTGGTCAGCGCCTGTTGTGACAGGTTCGAGCGGTCCCAGTCGAAGAACACCATGAACGACGGCGGCGACACGGCCGGCGGCGGCGGGGGTGGCGGCGGCGGCGGGGCAGGGGCGAACCTCATCTGGAGGCTCAGCATGGCGCTGACATTGTTGTTCTGGGGATTGGTGGTCAGCGAATACTGGAAGCCGGCCAGGTTGCCCGCGCTAGTGAAGTTGGGAGTCGTCGTACCGTAGTAACGACCTTCCAGGTTGAGACGGAACGTCTGATCGATGTTCCAGCCCACGCCGACGATGCCCTGATAAGCGAACTGCGTGCTCTGCGCCGAAGAGCCGAGAGCGCCTGCGTTGAGGAACGCGACACCCGCACCGGCACCGATATAGGGAACGAACGACTGTCCGGCCAGGAAGTCGTAGTAGATGTTCCCCATGATGGCGACTTGATTGAAGTTGACGCCGGCACTCCCCGACAGCCCGGCAATCGTCAGAGTGCCGGTATTTTCGCGGTAGACTCCTTCGACTTCCAGACGCGGGCCCAAAAAGTCGTAGCCAACCGCGCCGCCGACCACAAAACCGGTATTGAAGGAAGCGTTCGTGGTGGTGGAGCCGGTGAAGAGAGGCGCGACGCTGAGCGTCGACGTGAACGAAGTGTTCAGGAGCCAATTGGCGCCACCTTCTGCGCTGATATAGAAGCCCCCTGGCTGAACGGGCGACTGCGCCTGGGCGCAGAAAGGCATGGCTGCGAGCAGCGCAGCACCAACGACCAACTTTCTCATCTCGACTCTCCCCGCATTCGTTGCATCAGGCTTCTTCAAGAAGAAAAACGCCCGCGTAACTTAAAACGCACCCGTAACTTATACTACCATGGGTACTCACGGCAATTGCGTGCGCCGTGAAGCGGACGGCACTGTGGTTTTTGCGCAACACTCCGGGGGCGCTTTCGCGCGCTCGAACCGTCGTCGAAGCCGGCGGGCACAGCGCAGAAGGCGATCGCCCTCCGCCGCATACGCATCCAGCAGCAACCGGCTCAGGCCGGCTGACCTTCGTTCATCAGAGGCCCTCTCCTGCGAGAGGCCGCCTCACCACTTCGCCAGATATTGCCGGATCGGCTCGGCGCCGGGATTGCTGAAGCGCCGGTCGAGCACGATCGCCTTGGTGGTGGCGCCCGGGCCGTAGTAGAGCGCGTTCCAGTCGTTGTCGGCGTCGAGGTAGGAGCCTTCGAGCGAGGCGCCGGCGAACAGGCCGGCCGAGCTGCCGAAGGCCACGATGTCGGCCCCCATGGCCGAGGTCGAGGCGCCCTCCACGCCGATGCCGATCGCCACCATGGTCATGCCGGCCTCGGCGCCGAACTTGAACTTGTGGTCGAGGATGGCCTGCAGGCCCTTCTCGGTACGGATGATGAACACCATCTCCGACACCTTGGCGCCGATCTGCAGGCCGAAGCTGCCCGAACCCATGCCGTAGAAGGCGGGCGGGCTCCACTCCTTGCCAGCGTTGCGCGCCAGCAGGGTGCCGCGGCCGCCGGCCGCGCCGAAGAAGAAGCCGCCCTGCACCAGCTCGGGGACGATCAGCAGCCCTTTGGCGGTGGGCATGTTCTTGGCGGCGTCGGGGAAGTCCTTGCCGTCCAGCACCTTGCGCGCGGACTCCAGGCAGGAATCGACCAGCGACTGGCGGCGCGCATCGGCGCGGGCAGGCATGGCGGAAAGGAAGGGCGCGGCGAATGCGGCCGCAGTCCCCGAAAGGACGGTTCGGCGATCGAGCTTCATTTTCTGCTCCTTTGGCTCGTGGCCGACGCCGGGGAAGCGCCTTGGCGGCCACTACGGCTAAACCATAGCATAATTTACGGCCTATTTCAGGCGCTTGGGGCCCTTGTCTCAGGAAGGGCACGAGGCTCGATAAGCCGCCTCCTGCTTAGAGTCCCTCTCCGCCGCGTGAGCGCTTTCACAAGCGCGTAAGCGGGGGGAGAGGGCGTAAGACGCGAAGCCAATGTCATATGCGCGGGGGCCGGTCCTTCATGGTGAGCGGCAGGCCGGCGGCCATCAGGACCACCCGGTCCGCCTGCTCGGCGACCCGCATGTTCAGCCGGCCCTGGGCGTCGCGGAAGGAGCGCCCGAGCGGCGTCTCCGGCACCAGGCCCAGGCCCACTTCGTTGCTGACGAAAACCACCGGCGAGCCAACCTCGTCGAGCGCCTGCAGCAGGTGGTCGGTGGCCTCGTCGAGATCGGCGCCGACATGCATCAGGTTGGAGAGCCAGAGTGTCAGGCAATCGACCAGCACCGGCAGGCGGTGCGTCTGGGCGCCGTCCAGCGCCTCGGCGAGCTTTATGGGTTCCTCGATGGTGGTCCAGCCGACGCCGCGGCGCGCGCGATGGGCCATGATGCGGGTCGCCATCTCGACGTCGCCCGCCTCGGCGGTGGCGATGTAGACCGCGGGCCGCGGGGACGCGCCGAACAGCGTGCCGGTGACGAGCTTCTCGGCATAGGTGCTCTTGCCCGACCGCGCACCGCCCAGGACCAGGGTCACCGGCGGCAGCGGGAACGTCGTGAGATGTTCCATCAGATGGCCGGGGGCGCGCCACTCCCGTGGCGCGTCTTCGTCAGCATCAAAGGAAGACGCGCGGCTGGAGTCGCGCGCCCCCGGCGAAGAACCGATATCTGCCCATCAGCCTCTGCCTGCGCTCACCAGCCAGCAGGCGCCGGGCAGCACCACGCCGTCCGGACCCTGGTGCGGCGCCAGTGCTTCTGCGATCGCCGCCTTCGCCTTCTCGACCGCTTCAGGTCCGGCGTCGGCGAAGGCCCGCGCCAGGGGGCCGAAACGGCCGGTGTTCTCGGCCACCTCGGCCGCCGTGTTGCCCATCCAGATCGGCCGGTCGGTTGGCTTGAGGACGGGCGTGGCGAAGCCCGCCTCCTGCAGGATGCGTTCGACCCGGGCACGATCGCCGAAGGAATACTGGCCGGGATCCTCCGGCCCGGGCCGCGGCATCGGCGGCAGGAACGGCTGGGCGGCGCGCAACGGCACCAGGCCCCAGGGATTCTCCTGCGGCGTGCGCCAGCACAGGAAGACCAGCCGTCCCGCGGGCTTGAGCGCATGCCGGAGATTCCCGAACGCCGCGACCGGGTCGCCGAAGAACATGACGCCGAAGCGCGAGAAGACGAGATCGTACGCCGCCGCCTTGAAGGGATAGGCGGTGGCGTCGCCCACGACGAAGGTCGCATTGTCGACCCGGTGCGCGCGCGCCGCCTCGATCAGCGGCTCCGAGATGTCGGCGCCCAGCACGTGGCCGGTCGGGCCGACGGCGCGCGCCAGATCCGCCGTCGTGCCGCCCATGCCGCAGCCGATATCGATGACGTGTTCGCCGGGCTGGGCGGCGGCGGCGGCCAAGACGTCCTGGCCGAGATCGGCGATCGAACGCTCGATGCGCTGGTGATAGGTGGCAAGCCAGCCCTGCCCGCCCGGGCCGTTCCAGAACGCGGCCTGTTCGGCCGCAAGCTCGGCTTTGCTTTTCATGCGAGCGACGCTGCCTTGGCCCCTCTTGGGGAAAAAGCTGGGAGCTCGCGCGGCATGTAGTTGACGAACGCCACGCGCCACGCGTGGTCGGGATCGGCCTGCTCGAAATGCTCGATCAGGGTGATGGACACGTTGTCGATCTCGAAGCGCACCGCCGCCTCGGGATGGAGGTCGAAGGCGTGGGCGAGGGCGGCGCGGATCGTGCCGCCATGCGCCGTCGCCACGATGTCGCGGCCGCGATGCTCCTCGGTCAGCCGGTCGATGCTCTTGACCGTGCGCTCGCGCAAATCGACGAAGCTCTCGCCGCCGGGCGGCCGCTGCTCCGGCGGCGCCAGCCAGAACAGATGGTTGTTGCCGTGCTTCTCGGCGATCTCGACATAGGTCAG
>DATHNU010000452.1:0-2973 GCA_035485695.1 Reyranella sp.
CGGCCGCTGACGCTGCAGGAACTCGGCGGTCGAGCCGAACAGCTCGACCTGCAGGTCGACCGAGCGGAACAGGCTGCCCAACGCCTCGCGCACCGAGGGGTCGTCGTCGACGACGAACACGACCGCAGGAGCCTTGGCTGCCTGTCGCGGCTGCGGGCCGCGGCTCACGCTTCGTGCCTCACGGCTGAGCGCAGGCCCCGACGGGCAGGGAAAACTGGAAGGTCGTCCCGCCGCCTTCGTTGCTGGAAGCCCATATGCGTCCCCCGTACGATTCGATGATCGACCGGCCGATCGACAACCCCATGCCCATGCCATTCGCCCGGGTCGTGAAGAAAGCGTTGAACAGGCGGCTCATGTTCTCGGGATCGATGCCAATGCCCGAATCCCGCACCGAAACGAGCACCTCTTCGCCTTGCGCGCAGGACCGGACCACGAGACGCCGTGGCCGGTCGGTGACGGGTTCCATCGCCTGCATGCCGTTCATCATCAGGTTGATGACGACCTGTTGCAACTCGACGCGGCCAGCGAGGACCGGCGACAGTTCGTGGGCGAGGTCGAGCTCCAGGGCGACACGATGGCCCTGGATCTCGCGCTGGACCAGGGCAACGCCCTCGCTGATGACCTCGTTCAGGTCGAGAATCGTCGTCTGCGCCGGCGCTTTTCGGGCCAGCGCGCGCAACCGCTCGACCACCTGGCTGGCCCGTTTGCCGTCGCGGATGATGCGTTTCATTGCGTTCCGGACCTCGCCGAGGTCCGGCTCCTTGCGGTCGAGCCAGCGCAGCCCGGCCTCGCCGTTGGTGACGATGCCGGCAAGCGGCTGGTTCACCTCGTGGGCGATCGAGGCGCTCATCTCGCCGAGCGTGGCCACGCGCGCGGCATGGGCGAGCGCCGTCTGCGCTGCGTGCAGCGACTCCTGCGCCTCGCGGGCTTCCGTGACGTCGATCAGGGCGCCCACGATCTCGTCCTCGCCGACGTCGGACTGCACGCGATGGGCGCGGAGGCGAAGGTACTTCGTCGGACCATCCGGCGTCAGCCAACGCAGCTCGTAGTCGTAATCCCGTTCGCCCCGTCTCATGCGGTCGATCTCATGCTGCACGACTCGCCGGTCATCCGGATGAACCCGCTGCAGCAGCAGGTCGATCGACGGGCTCGTTGTTTGGTCGAGCCCGAGCATTCGATAGCCTTCCTTCGACCAGAAGACCTCGCCGCTCGACACCTCCCAGCTGAAGCTGCCAGTCCGGCTGAGTTCCTGGGCCTCGTCCAGGTAGGCTTCGACACGCCTGCGCTGGGCATTCTCGGCCTCCAGCGCCCCGTTGACCCGCGCCAGCTCCCCGACCGTCGCCTGCAGTTCGTCGCGCGCGAAGCGCAGCGAATCCGCGTTGCGTCTCTGCGCGGCGCTGAGCGAGACGACGAACAGCGCAGTGACGGCAAACAGGGCGACGCGGGGCACGTCCTTGGCGGCAACCTCGAAAGATCCGCCGGGATCCACGAAATAGTACGTGAAGAGCAGGATGGCGATCGCCGTCGCCAGCAGGCTTGGGCCGAAGCCGCCGAACCACGCGGCAAACATGATCGCGCACAAGAAGAGCGACACGTAGGGCATGGTCTGCAGGAACTGGTCGAGCAGAAGCCCCGTGATCAACGCGATCGTTACCGACAGTATCGCCACGGCATAGGCCAGGATCGCGGCGAGCGAGGGCCACCGCGAAGAATGGGACATCGACATCATCCTGCCTCCTCGACCCAGTGACGCCGGGTCGGATCCTGAAATTTATAGGGTGGCATGCGGCTTGGGGAGCCCGCAGCGGCGCTCGCCCGCGCGGACGGCTAGCGGTTGCCCTCGAGAAACGCGCCGTCCGCGCAGACCTGGCCCAGGCAGCCCGCTTTGGCTCGCGGGAAGCCCGTGCGGAAGCCGTCGCGAGCCTGCAGGGATTCGATGATCGTCACGGGCGTGATCGGCCCCGGCGCGATCCAGCCGGCGGCGTAGGCGAGACTCGTGGCGATGGTTGTGACGATGGCCCCGACGAGCACCAGCTCGATGGGAGATCCCAGCATCTTGCGCGCACGACGCAAGCAAATTCTCAAGAGACGCAGTGGCTCTGTCATCGAAAGACCTTAGGCAGCCGCGTATGGCCGCCGCCGGCAAAATGCCATTACGCTTTCGCAGTCGCACGGTACAAAAAGTTTTGGTGATTCATACCAAAGTATAACTCCGCCAAACCAATAAGGTCCTCCCAGCTACCTACGTACGATAGATGATCGCATGAGAATGCCGATGATTGGTGCAGTGCGCCGGCGGCTCCGGCATTGGCGATGATTCGAGTGGCACATGGGCATTGTTCGCTTCGCGTTGCGCTTCCCCCACACATTCTACGTCATGGCGGCGCTGATTCTGTTTCTCGGCGGCGTTGCCAGCTATGCCATGCGGACGGACGTCTTTCCGGAGATCAGGATCCCGGTGGTGACGGTGATCTGGAGCTACACCGGGCTCAGCACGCCGGAGATGGAGCAGCGGGTCACGACCTACAGCCAGTATTCGATCAGCGCAAATGTCAGCGGCATCAGGGACATCGAGGCGCAGACGATGCAGGGGTTGTCGGTCCAGAAGATCTACTTCCAGCCCGACGTCAACATCGACCTCGCCATCGCCCAGATCGTCGCCGGCACGAACGCCATCCGCGCCCTGATGCCGCCGGGCATCCAGCCGCCGATCGTGGTCCAGTACAATGCCTCGAGCGTGCCGGTCCTGCAGATCAGCCTGAGTTCCGACACCCTGAGTGAGCAGCAGCTCTACGACTACGGTATCTATCGCATGCGCCAGCAGCTCGCGCCGATTCCCGGCGTCACGCTGCCGACGCCGTCGGGCGGCAAGTACCGCCAGATCATGGTCGACATCGACCCGACCAAGCTCGTGGCCAAGGGGCTGACGCCGTTGGACGTCGTAAACGCCGTCAACGCGCAGAACCTGACGCT
>DATHNU010000453.1:0-4045 GCA_035485695.1 Reyranella sp.
CTGCCGGCAACACCATCACCTTGGTCAATCCCGGCGGCGGCGAAGTGCGCACCTATGACGTGACCACGGACGCCGGCCGCCAGCAACTGCCGCGGGTGAAGCAGGGCGACAGCCTGACCCAGCTCAACAGCCGGCTGGTCGTGGCCGCGATCACGCCCAAGTCATAAGGACACGCTGGGGCTTCTGGGAGCCCCAGGTCTCCGGCCCCGCAGTTGCTTCGGACAGATCTGCAGCCGCCGGAGAGAACCCCTCGGTGAAGCGACCAGAAAGTCTGGTTGCGCCGGAGCAGAAATGCACCGGCACAAAACAAGTTGATCGCCAAAGAGGCGAGCGCCCACGGTCTTTCGCTGTGGGCGACAGCGCGCGTTCTCAAGTCGTTTCTATCCGGAAACAAGGAGACGCCCATGACTCCGATCATTCGTCGCACTTTTCTCGTCGCTGTTGCCGTCGTGCCAATCCTGCATGTCGCATCGGTGCACGCCGTCGATGCCCTGCCCGACGCACGGTTCGTCGGCTTCGCCGAAACCGTCAACGACTTCGAGATCAAATCAGGCCAGTTGGCGCTCGCCAAGTCTTCAAATGAACACGTCCGCGCCTTTGCCACGCGCGCGATTGCCGAATACACGACAAACGCCCAATACCTGACGAGAAATCGCAACGAAGCCAACGTGACCATGGCGCCCGACGAAAACGTCAGGAAGATAGCCGACGATGCGATGGCCCGCCTGAATTCACTTCAGGATGCGGAGTTCGACACCGCTTACGCCGACGCACAGCTGAGGGTGCAGACCGCGGCCGCCGCCCAGTACGGCGCCTTTTCCCAGAACGGCAACGACGGCTCTCTACGCCGTCACGCGGAACGGTCGCTGCCGCAGGTGCAGTCCCTTCTGGAGGACGCCAAGAAGCTCGCCGGCAGCCGCTAGACAGCGGAGCCAGCGATGAAAAGCATTCGCTTGCGAACGCCACTCCTCTGCTAGTCTCCCTCTCGCAGCCGGTGGCCAGGCCCCGCACGGACTACCCTCCGTGCGGGGCCGCTTTTCGATGGGATGCACGGTATCGAGATGCGGCGGCCTGCGAGCAGATCTACTTCTCCTCGCCGATGCCGCGCACGTGCTCCTGCGCGCGCCTGCTGGAGACGCTGGACTGAGGTCGTGATCTGCCATGTGCCCGCTTCGCGTTCGCTGCGCGTGCTTGGGCGCGCTTCGTACGCCGCCATGTTGCGCGCCGAGGTTCGCGCGTTTAGGGTATCTACCGGAGGTAGTCATGGCAGACGATATCCGGACACTCCATGATCGGCACTTCACGAGCTTATCCGGCCGGCGCGGGATGCTGGCCCTTTCGCTGGCGACCCTGGCAATGCTCGGATTGCCCATGCGGGCGCACGCGCAGACGGAGCGCCAGCCGTTCTCGCCGGCGGAGATCGATCAGATGCTGGCGCCGATCGCGCTTTACGACGATGCGTTGCTCTCTCAGGTCCTGATGGCCGCGAGCTATCCACTCGAGATCGTCGAGGCGGCCCGCTGGTCGCAGGCCAACCCCAACCTCAAGGGCGATGCCGCGGTCGCCGCCGTTGCCGACAAGACCTGGGATGTCAGCGTGAAGTCGCTGGTGGCGTTTCCTTCCGTTCTGAAAGAGCTCAACGACCATCTCGACTGGACCCAGAAGCTGGGTGACGCGATGATCGCTCAGCAGGCGGACGTGGCCACGTCGATCCAGCGGCTGCGCGCCAAGGCCGCCGCGGCTGGTACCCTGAAGACCGGCAAGGAACAGACCGTCACGACCCAGACTCAGGGCAGCGAGACCATCATCGCGGTCCAGCCGACCGATCCGCAGGTCGTCTACGTGCCGACCTACGATCCGAACACCGCCTATGGCCAGTGGTCCAACCCGACCTATCCGCCGACCTACTACCCCACAGGCGGCGCCTTGCTGAGCGGCTTGGCATGGGGCGTGGGGATTGCCGCGGCCGGCGCCATGTTCAGCAATTGGAACTGGGGCTACGGCGGATCGGGCAGCTATGTGAACGTCAATGCCAGCCGCGCGACAAACATCGACCGCACCTACAATCGTGCCAACGTCGGCGCCGACGGGCGCTGGCAGCATGATGCGGGCCATCGCAAGGGCGTCGCCTACCGCGATCCCGCAACGCGCCAGCAATTCGGGCAGAGCCGTCCCGGCGCCGACCAGCGCCAGCAGTTCCGCGGTCAAATGGAGCAGGCGTCGCGACCCGGCGGCGCCGGCGGTCCCGGCGGCGTTGGCGGTGCCGGCCGTCCCGGTGGTGTCGGTGGACCCGGCGGAGCGGGTCGCCCCGGTGGCGTCGGCGGCGCCGGTGGTCCGGGCGGCGTTGGCGGAGCCGGTGGCGCCGGCCGTCCGGGTGGTGCTGGCGGCGCCGGCGGAGCGGGCCGCCCTGGTGGCGTCGGCAGTGCCGGTGGTGTGGGCGGAGCCGGTGGAGCGGGTCGCCCTGGTGGCGTCGGCGGCGCCGGTGGTCCCGGCGGCGTGGGCGGAGCCGGTGGCGCGGGTCGGCCCGGCGGCGGCGCGGGGGCCCGCGGCGGCGGCGGCAACGGACTGTCCGGCGTGAACCGTGGCCAGCAGGTCAACCGCGAGTCCCAGCGCGGCCGTGCCCAGCAGCAACGGGCGGCGCCGCAGCGCAGCGCCGGCGGTGGCGGCGGCGCCAGGGCCGGCGGCGGTGGCGGCGCCCGAGGCGGCGCTGGTGGCGCGAGGGGCGGTGGCGGCGGAGGACGGCGATGAGCAAGCTGATCCGAAATCTCTTCCTGGCGCTGGTGCTGTGCGCCGGATTGTCGACGGCCGCGCTGGCGCAGCCGCAGGCCCCTCAACTGCGCGGCTTCCCCACGCCGGAGGCGGCGGCCGATGCATTCACCGAAGCGATCCGCAACAACGACGACAAGGCGATGACCGCCATCCTGGGCTCGACGTGGCACGAGTTCGCGCCCGGCGGCGATCAGGACGACGACGAAATCCGCGCGACGTTCCTCAAGGCATGGGACGAGAAGCACACGATCATACCGGAGGGCACGGACAAGGCGCTGTTCGGCGCCGGCACCACCGGCTGGGTCGCGCCGGTCCCGATCGTCAAGCAGGGCAACGAATGGCGCTTCGACGTCGAGGCCGGCAAGAAGGAGATGCAGGCGCGCCTGATCGGCCGCAACGAGCTTGCCGTCGTGCAGACCCTGCTGGCGATCGTCGATGCCCAGCGCGACTATGCTGCGCTCGATCCCATGAAGGTGGGCGTTCCGGTTTATGCCCGGCGGCTGCTGAGCAGTCCCGGCCGCAAGGACGGGCTGTACTGGGAGAGCAAGCCGGGCGAGCCAGACAGCCCCCTGGGCCCGCTGGTCGCCAAGGCGCAGCCCGGCGAGTACGAGCAGTACGGCTATTACGGCTATCGCTTCCGTCTGCTCTACAGCCAGGGTCCGGACGCGCCGGGCGGCGCCTACGACTACCTGGTCAACGGCCGCATGATGGGCGGGTTCGCCGTCATCGCCTGGCCTGTGAACTGGGGTGAGACGGGGGTAATGACCTTCATGGTCAGCCACAACAGCGACGTCTACGAGAAGGATCTCGGCCCCGACACGGCGCAGGCGGCAGCGGCGATCAACGTCTTCAATCCCGACAAGTCATGGGACAAGGCCGACATGACGCCTTAGCCCGGCATGCATCGGCAAAGCCGTGTGCGTTTACAGCAGTGGACTGAAGAGGCGCAGCGTGTTTTCGATCAAGCGTTCCCTGAAAGGCCGCGTACCCCAAATCGACGGATCGAGCTGCCTCGACTGATCGACGTAGCTCCTCTGCAGGGCGCGCAAGGCGTCGGCGAACTCGCGCTGGTAGATGAACAGCGCCACCTCGTAGTTGAGCCACAGGCTTCGCATGTCGAGGTTGACGGTGCCGAACATCGACATCGTCCCGTCGGCGGATATCGACTTGGTGTGAAGAAGCCCGCCGCGATAGAGCTGGATCGCCACGCCTGCATCGAGGAGGTCGTCGTAGTAGGACCGGCTGGCGTAGCGGGTGAGGAATGAATCGACCTTTT
>DATHNU010000454.1:0-8326 GCA_035485695.1 Reyranella sp.
GGTCTCTACAAGTCGACCGATGCCGGCCGCACCTGGAGCAATGTCGGCCTCAGGAACAGCAAGTTCGTCGGCCGCATCTGCATCCATCCGCGGAATCCCGATCTCGTCTATGTCGCGGCGCTGGGCGACGTGTTCGGTCCCCATCCGGAGCGCGGCGTCTACCGCTCCGAGGATGGCGGCAAGAACTGGCAGAAGGTCCTGCATCGCAGCGATGTGGCGGGAGCCATCGATCTCACGATGGACCTAACCAACCCGCGCATCCTGTTCGCTTCGATGTGGGAGGCGCGGCGCAATTTCTGGAACATATCGAGCGGTGGCCCGGGCAGCGGCCTGTTCCGCAGCATCGACGGCGGCGACACCTGGCAGGAGATCTCGCGCAATCCCGGCCTGCCGGACGGCCTGCTCGGCAAGATCGGCGTGTCCGTCTCGCCGGTGCGCGCCGGTCGCGTCTGGGCGCTGGTCGAGGCCGAGGGCGACAAGACCGGTCTTTATCGCTCCGACGATTACGGCGCGCGCTGGACCCAGGTCTCGGCCAATCGCGACCTGATGCACCGGCCCTGGTACTACACCCACGTCTTCGCCGACACCGGCCACGCCGACACGGTCTACGTCACCAACCTGCAGATGTGGAAGTCGACCGACGGCGGCACGAGCTTCAGCGAGATCACGACTCGCCACGGCGACAACCACGACCTGTGGATCGACCCCACCGACGCGAGCCGCATGATCGAGGGCAACGACGGCGGCGCTCACGTATCGTTCAATGCCGGCGCGTCGTGGTCGACGATCTACAACCAGAAGACGGCGCAGTTCTACCGTATCGACGTCGACAACCAGTATCCTTACCGCGTCTACGGCACCCAGCAGGACAACACGTCGATCTCCGTCCCGAGCGCGTCGGAATGGGGCGTGATCACGCTGGCCGACTGCTCCTATCCCGGCACCGGCGAGAGCGGCTTCATCGCCGTCAACCCGCGCGACCACAACGTCGTCTATGTCGGTGCCGTGGGCTCCAGTCCCGGCGGTGCGGGCGCGCTGCAGCGCTACGACCATCGCACGCGCCAGATCCAGCTGGTCAACGTATGGCCCGAGGAATCGACGGGCATCGCGCCCAAGGACCTGAAATACCGCTTCGCCTGGACCTTTCCGATCGTGTTCTCGCCGCACGATCCCGGCACGCTGTATGTCGGCGGCAACTGCGTGTTCCGCACGCGCGACGAGGGCATGAGCTGGCAGCGCATCTCGCCCGATCTCAGCCTGAACGAGCGTGCCCGGCAGGGCCATTCCGGCGGCCCGATCACCCGCGAAAGCGCCGGCGCCGAGGTCCATGCGACCTGCGCCTGTGTCGTGGAATCGCCGCATCGCCGCGGCGAGATCTGGGCCTCGACCGACGACGGCCTGGTCCATGTCACGCGCGACGACGGCAGGACCTGGAAGGACGTCACACCCAAGGGAATGCCGGAACTGGCCTATGTCGGCTGCGTCGAGGTCTCGGCGCACGAGGCCGACACGATCTATGTCGCGGCCACGCGCTACAAGCTTGCCGACTACAAACCCTACCTGTTCAAGACGACCGACGGCGGGCGCACCTGGAAATCCATCAAGGGTGACTTGCCGGCCGACGAGATCACGCGAGTCGTGCGCGCCGATCCGGTCGCCGCGGGCCTGCTCTATGTCGGCACAGAGACCGGCATTCATTTCAGCCTGGACGATGGGGCGAGCTGGACACGCATGGGCGGCGGCCTGCCGGTGGTGCCGATCTACGACCTCAAGCTCAAGGACAGCGACCTCGTGGCGGCAACGCATGGCCGCTCGTTCTGGATCCTCGACGACGTGACGGCGCTGCGCGGCCTGGCTCTCCAAGAAAAGTCGGGCGGCCGCAAATCGACGCGCCTGTTCGCGCCGCGCACGGCGATCCGTACCAAGCTGCACTGGAGCGCCGGCGCCAATGTGCGGACCGGCATCGCCTATGGTCCGGCCTTCGGGATCGACGGCAGCACCGTCATGATCGAAAGGGCGGACGGTACCCGCTTTCGCGAGCACCTCGACGTCGGCGAGAACCCGCCGAACGGGGCGATCGTCTATTACTGGCTGGCCGAGGACGCCAAGGAGCCGGTGGTCCTCACCTTCCGAGACTCGGCTGGCCGCAAGATCGTGGCCCTCTCGAGCGACGACAAGGATGCTGCGCCGCCGCGCAAGCCGGGCACCAAGGCCGGGCTGAACCGCTTCGTCTGGGACATGAAGTATCCCGGCCCGACCAAGATCGACTACGGCCTGGCGCCGCCCAGGCCCAAGCCGCTGGTGCCCGATCCCGAGAATCCGCCCGGTCCGACCGTCGTTCCCGGCGCGTACGCCGTCGATCTCGAGGTCGCCGGCAAGACCCGGTCGGCGCGCTTCGCCGTGGTCAAGGACCCGCGCCTGCCCGCGACGCCGGCCGACTACGCCGCCCAGTTCGCCCTGCACAAGGAGCTGGTGGCGGCCCTGTCCAAGCTGAAGGTGGCGCTCAATCGCCTGCGCCGCACCAAGCGGCAGCTCGACGAGGTCGCCGATCGCGCCGGCAAGGGCGAGCGCGCTCTGCGCAACCGCGCCAGGGCGATCGGCCTAAAGCTCTCGGCCATCGAGCGCGTGATGGTCGATCCGCAGCGCAAGTCGGTGCGCGACGTGCTGCGCAACCCGGCGGGCCTCAACGACACGCTGTTCGACATGATTGCCATGACGACAACCGCCGACGCGGCGCCGACCAGCCAGACCAAGGCGGTGTCGCGCGAGGTCATGGACAAGGTCGACGGCGAGGTCGCGAGGTTCGAAGCGCTTGTGAAAGGCGACATCGCGGCGCTCAATACTGCGCTCGCCAAGGCTCGTGTATCGCACGTGACGGCCGCCTAGCATCGGCAGGGGGACAGATAATGGACTTCATCGAGCAGCTCTTTGGCCTCTCGCCCGACAACGGCGACGGCTCGACCGAAATACTGTGGCTCGTCGTCCTGGCCGTCGTCATCGCGGCGTTCGTGTATTTCAGGATCCAGCGACGCCGGGCGCGCCGCTGACGTTTCAGCCGTCCATGATCCAGTCGGCACCGGAGGCGATCGCGACCTCGCGGACTTTGGCCAGAAGATTGGGCCCGACGGGGATGCCGGTTTGCCGCCGCCGCTCGGCAGTGCGGCGCTCGGGGTCGCCGGCGACCAGGACGGGACGCCCGGGATCGGCCGGCTTGGTGGCGCGCAGCGTGTCGCAGAACGCGGCGACGTCGGCGCGGAAATCGGCGGCGTCGCGGAACAGGCCCGGATCGAGCGCCAGCAGGAAGTGGCCGATGCCCATCGTGCCGGGCCTCGTCGTGTGCAGGGGATCGGTGATCATGCTCGCGCCGGAGAGCGCGGCAGAGAGGATGTTGACCATGGTGGAGAGGCCATAGCCCTTGTGGCTGCTGCCCTCCGGCGTGCCGCCGAGCGGAGTCATGAATCCGCCCTTGCTGACCTCGCGCGGGTCGGTGCTGGGCTTTCCTTCGGCAGTGACGAGCCAGCCGGGCGGCGCGGGCAGGTTCTCGTTGGCCTTGTTGCGGATCTTGCCGGCGGCCACCGTCGTGGTGGCCATGTCGAGCAGGAAAGGCTCGCCCGGCTTGCCGGGGGCGGCGAAGGCGATCGGATCGGTGCCGAGGCGCGCCTGGGCGCCGAAGGTCGGGGAAACCTGGATGCCGCTCGCGGAGGTCGTGACCATGCCGATCAACCCGGCCTCGACCGCCATCAGGGCGTAGAAGCCGCAGGCGCCGAAATGCGCCGAGTTGCGCACGGCGGTGACGCCGATGCCGGTGGTCTTCGCCTTGTCGATGGCAAGCTCCATGGCGCGCCGAGCGTTGGCATGGCCGAGACCGCCGCCGCCATCGATCAGCGCCGAAACCGGCGTTTCGCGAACGACGGTCGGCCGGGCCCGCATGTCGATGCGGCCGGCGCGGCGGCGTTCGTCGTAGGGCGGCACCATCGAGATGCCGTGCGTGTCGATGCCGTGCAGGTCGGCCCAGCTCATGATTTCGGCGGTGCTGGCGGCGGCCTCTTCGGCCATGCCCCAGGCGCGCAGGATGAGCTCGAGCTGCTTTCGATGGGTCGCATAGGATGCGGGCATCTGTCTTTCCTTGTTTGGCTTCCGGAGCGAGCTGACCTTAGCACCGGCGATCCTGCGCTGGTCCATCGCCCGGTTCGCAGTGCGGCGTCGGCCTGTGGCGTTGACGACGCCCGGGAGGTGCGGGCAGGCTCCCCTCAACAGCAATAGGGGAGGACAGGCCGTGGCCGGTGATATCGATCTTCAGACGGAGCGTCTCGCCCAGGCAACAGCGTCACCTGTCATCGAGACCGCGTCGGGTCGCGTGGCCGGAGTCACGTCCAGTGGTGTGCACGTCTTCAAGGGCATTCCCTACGGCGCCCCGACGACGGGCGCCAACCGTTTCATGCCGCCGCGCAAGCCCGTGCCGTGGACCGGCGTCCGCGAGGCGACCGCCTATGCCGGCCGTTCGCCGCAGGCGCCGGCCGCCGCGCAGCGGCCGGAACTGGCGACGGTCTGGGGGCCGGTCGACATGCTGCCGGTCGGCGAGGACTGTCTGACTCTGCATGTCTGGACACCCGCCCTCGACAATTCGAAGCGCCCGGTGATGGTGTGGCTGCATGGCGGCGCCTTCTCCTACGGGTCCGCCAACTCGCCGCGCTACGACAGCGCCAATCTTGCCCGGCGCAACGACGTCGTGGTCGTGGCCGTCAATCACCGGCTGAACATCTTCGGCCATCTCGATCTGTCGCAGATCGGCGGCGAGCGTTTCGCCCAATCCGGCAATGTCGGCGTTCTTGATCTGGTGTCGGCGCTGGAGTGGGTGCGTGACCATGCCGAGCGATTCGGCGGCGATCCGGCCAATGTCACGATCTTCGGCCAGTCCGGCGGCGGCGGAAAGGTGAGCGCGCTGCTGGCGATGCCGGGCGCCAAGGGGCTGTTCCACAAGGCGATCGTCCAGAGCGGCGCCAGCGTGCGCTTTGCCGAGCGTGAGCGCACGGCGCGCCTGGCCGACGCCGTGCTGAAGCATCTCGGCCTCCGGGCGGACCAGCTCGACGCGCTGCAGGCGCTGCCGCTGGAGCGTCTGCAGGAAGCGGTCGCACCGGCGCAGGCGACGTTGCCGCGTCCGCGCCATCCGCTGCTCGACCGCTACAATTTCGGCCCGGTGATCGACGGCAGCGTGCTGCCCAGCCAGCCTTTCGATCCTGCCGCACCCTCGGCGTCGGACAACGTGCCGCTGCTGATCGGCGACACCAAGGACGAATCGGCGATCTTCCTCGCGCCTGACGACGCGGTGTGGAACCGCACCATCACCGAGGACGAACTGCGCAAGCGCATTGCTGCCGTCGGCGGCGAGGCGACCGATGCTCTGCTGACCTACTACAAGCGGCGCGATCAGGCGGCGAGCCCCTCTGACCGGTTGATCACGGCTCTCACGGCGTCGAACTTCGGCGTGCGCACGATACTTCTGGCGGAGCGCAAGGCCGCGCGCGCCCGGGCGCCCGTCTGGATGTACCGCTTCGACTGGGAGACGCCGGCCTTCGGCGGGCGGCTCAAGGCGCCGCACTCCGTCGAGGTCCCGTTCGTCTTCGATACGTTGCACAAGATCGGCGAGCAGCACCGGAAGCCGCGGGCCCAGGCGCTGGCCGATCGCGTGTCGAAGACATGGGCCAGCTTCGCGCGCAACGGCAATCCCGCCAGCGACGCGCTTCCGGCGTGGCCGACCTACACCGCCGAGCGGCGCGCCACGATGCTTCTCGACGACACGTGCAAGGTCGTGAACGACCCTGAGGGCGAGGTGCGGCCGCTTTGGAGCAAGGTCGCGACCGGTTGATGCCGAAAGCCGTGCGGGCACACGTCACGGCATCTTCTACTCTTCCGTCGCTGCCTCGAGAATCGGATGCCGGGCGATGACGGCATGCATCCGGGCGCTCGATTCAGCGGTTGTTGCCGCCGTCGCGCGATTGAACTCGCCCCAGCTGATTTTTCGATCCCCCAGGGCGATCCAGTGGGCATCCTGCTCGCGGTAACTTTCTACGGCGATGTCGACGACGTCGCGCCCGTACGATGCCAGCGCTTCCAGTCTGAACCGTCTGCAGGGCAGGATATAGTTGGCGTAGAAAGCATGGATGATACGCGCCTCTGCCGGCGTCGGACGCTTGGGATTTGCCTGCAAAGCCGGTGAAGGATCGCCTCCGGGCGGGGCAAGATTGTCTTTCATCGCGACATATTCGTGGCTGGCCAACTGCTGGATATCGCATGTCCGCAGGGCAAGCTCGGCGCGGTCGGCCTGACGCTCGGCGGGCGTTTGGCAGCCGGTGAGGGCGGCCAGCGCAAATAGGGCGACCACGCGCATGGCAACTCTCCAAATTGGCTCGGCGGCTCGGCCAAGAAAAATCGGATGTGCCCATCAAGGTAGCGGACGGGTTCAAGTCACGACAAACCAAGTGGAATAACGAATCCGTGAACCGGCACACCGCTCGCGGCCGGCGACATCGATGCCGCGCAACTTGATGGCGGGCGGGATGCGCCCCTTGCGTTGTGTCCTCAGCGGATGCGCACACATCGGGAGCGGCCAGTTGGGGTCTTGCCTGACTGATGCGACCCACGGAGGCCGCCCCCGGCGCGCCGTTCGTATGATCCCGCTATGCTGGTGCCCGAACGCCTGCGCCAGCAATCATCGCGGCACGGTGACCCGGTGGAAGCATCTAGACCTCCGTCTCGGATGTCGAACGTCTTATTCCAGACACGATGCAGCGGGCCTGTCAACGGCGAGTGAGACGAGAGTGCAATCTTGCTGTGCTGAAACTCACAGTCTCGGTGGACTGTTCTGGTGTTCGCTGCCATCCGGACGTTCGGACGTCGTTGGAGGCGGAAATGAAAAGCAATTATTTCCTGTCGCTGATCATCCTGGCCGCGCTTGCGTGGGCATTCGTCGATCCGCCGGTAGCGGAGCCGCAGCCTCGATCGGTTGCGTCCCACGCCGCGACATCCGACCTGGTGACCGCTCCACACGCCATCGCCGTTTCGACTCTTCTGGAGGCGCATCGGCCGCCGATTCCCCTCGTGCGAAACGTACAGGCGCCGCCGAAGATCGTAACCACGCCCGAGGTCGCCATGGCCGATGCGGACGTGAAGATGCCGGACAATTCCGGCATCGGAACGGCGAAGGCTGCGATCGAAGCGGACGGATACAAACGCGTGAACGTGATCGGCAAGCAGGGCAACGGCACCTGGCGCGCCAAGGCCTATCGCGGCCAGACTGAAGTCCAGCTCACGGTGGACGAGACGGGCAGGGTGTCCCTCGAGTGAGGACGGCAAGTCGCGGGATCTCATTGTCTTGCCGGAGGTCCGCCCTCCGGCAAGTTGTTTGATCAGGACACTGGAGTGCATCCCGATTGGCTGCGCTCATCGCCGGGAGCGCGCAACTCCAGTTGCGCATCTTTTCTTCCGCATCGACACCGCATGAGCGCCACTAGAGTGGCGCGCTCCCAGCAAAGACTAGAGGCCCGCAACCGGGATTGACGGCCGCCGATCGGCGTGGGCGGCGACCAGCTTGCGCGCATCGGCGTCGCGGCCGGCCTTGAGATACGCCGCCAGTAACGTGTTCTCGATCAGGTCGCGTTGCGCGCGGCTGCCGCCGATGCGCACCGTCTCGGCGAGTGCCGGCTCGAGCGTCGTGATCGCGGCCGTCCAGTCGCCGCTGCCATAGGCGGAAAGTCCCACCGCCAGGCGGGGCACCACGTCGCCGGCTGGCGAGCGACCCGAGGCGGCGCGCTGCTCGAGCTCCGACACGATGCCGGCGATGCCGTCGCGATCGTCGGTGGCGACGCAAGCCAGGGCGCGGTGCACGTCGACGAAGGCAATGCCGGCCTTGGGAAACGATTTCAGCGCATAGTCGCGCGCCTCGAGCCACAGCTTCTCGCGCCGCGCGTGACCGGCCAGCTCGGCACGCCACAGGAAGGCCGGCGCATCGGTGGCGACGTTGAGCGCCGGACCCCAGGCGCCGCCGGGATGGACCTGGGCCTCGTAGGTCTGCCAGGCCCGTTCAGCGTCGCCCAGCATCAGCGCGAACAGCGCCACGTGCCAGGAAATGTGGCAGTGCATCAGCCCGTCACGCGGATAGGCGGGCAGCCAGGAGTCGAGATAGTCGAGCGCGGCGCGATCCTCGCCGCGCTCGTAGAGCACATGCGCCTTGATGTGGGCGCCATGCGCGTTGTGCGGATTTTTTTCCATGCTGCGCTCGATCAGGTCGTAGGCCTCGTCGAGTCGGCCGACCTCCTCCAGGGCGAAG
>DATHNU010000455.1:0-6643 GCA_035485695.1 Reyranella sp.
GTCGACGGCCTCGCCGATCCGGCGGCCTATTGCCGGATCCTTCGCCGGCGGCTGGGCAAGGACGCCTATCTCGTGGTCGAGAAGATCCTGCTGCGCGGCGAGACGCTGCCCCACGACTGGGACTGCGACGGCACCACCGGCTACGACTTCATGAACGATGTGAGCGCGCTGCAGCATGACGTGGCGGGCGAGGCTTGCCTCGCCGAGGCGTGGGCCGCGCTGAGCGGCCGGCCGGCCGACTTCGCGCCCGAAGAACAGGCGGCGCGGCGCGAGATCGTAGCCAGGAGCTTCTCCGCCCAGCTCGAGGCCTGTGCGAGGGCCTTGCCGCGCGGCGAGATTCCGCTGCCGACCCGGCGCCGCGTGCTCACCGAGCTGCTGGCGCATTTCCCGGTCTATCGCACCTACGGCACCGGCGGCGCGGTGTTGGAGCGCGCCGATGGCGCGGTGCTGCAGCGTGCCGCGGAGGACGCGCACCGGACCTGCCTCGCCACCGATCGCTGGGCCGTCGATGCCGTCGTACGCCTGCTTGCGACCCCTGCCGGCAACGCGCGTGCGCTCGTCCGCTTCCAGCAATTGAGCGCGCCGGTTGCTGCCAAGGCCGTCGAGGACACGGCCTTCTATCGTTACGGCCGCCTGCTGTCGCGCAATGACGTGGGCTTCGATGTCGAGACCTTCGCGTCCGATGCCGCCGCCTTCCATGCTCGCGTGGCGCTGCGCGCCGCGGGCCATCCGCAGGCGATGCTGGCGACGGCCACGCACGACCACAAGCGCGGCGAGGATGTGCGCGCACGTCTCGCCGTGCTGAGCAGCATGGCCCGAGAATGGGCCGCGCTGCAGGCGCGCTGGATCGAGGCCAGTGCACCGCTTCGCACCGCCGGCGCGCCTTGTGCCGGTGACATTGCCCTGCTGCTGCAGACCGTCGTCGGCGCCTGGCCGCTCGATCTCGATGTCGGCGATGGCGCGGCGCGCACGGCATTCGCCGAGCGCCTCGCGGCCTGGCAGCAGAAGGCGCTGCGCGAGGCGAAGCTGTTCAGCGACTGGGCGGCGGTCGACGAGACCTACGAGGGCGCCGCGCGCCGCTTCACCCTGGCCTTGATTTCCGACGCCGCGCTGCCCGATCTGCTGCAGGAGATTGCAGCTCTCGTGCGCCGCGTCGCGCCGGCCGGTGCGGTGAACGGCCTCGTGCAATGCCTGTTGCGGCTTACCGTGCCCGGCGTGCCCGATCTCTATCAAGGCACCGAGTTCTGGGATTTCAGCCTGGTCGATCCCGACAACCGCCGGCCGGTCGACTATTCCGCGCGTGCGGCTGCTTTGGGCGATGCCGACTTGCCCGCTCTCGCCGCGGAGTGGCGCAATGGCCGGATCAAGCAGGCGCTGATCGCCGAGCTTCTGGCGCTGCGCCGCCGTGTGCCCGACCTCTTCGCCGCGGGCAGCTACGAGCCGGTGACCATCGAGGGGAGGGCCGCAGAATCGATGATCGCCTTCGTCCGTCGTCATGGCGACCATCGGCTGCTGGTCGCAGCACCGCGCCTGCCGCTCGATCTGCTGCAGGGTGCCGACGCTATCGCCCTGGCGCCGCAAATCCTGAAGGACACGGTGCTGCGGCTGGATGGCGGCATCACCCTGGACCGGCTTTGCACGACTCTGCCGTTCGCCCTGTTGAAAACCCCGCCCTAGGCAAATGCCTTCGTGACGTAGTAAGCGAGCCCCCTCGCGGCGGCGTGGAATGCAGACACGCAGCTTAACGCACGGGAGCCGAACGGGGAGGAAAACGACCCAACGAGCGGAAATCCGAAAGCAGCGGCCATGACCTCACGGTGCGTAGGTAGCAAACATGGCCAGCCGGAGTGGCGCCCGGCCCGCGAGACCATCTTCAATCTGCCGGCTAACCCTCTTGTGGCGTGGAAAAGATCCCGCTCGCGCGGCAGAGCTTGCTGACCTCGGCACGCTCGCGGTCGGACGAGCCGATGCCGACCAGGACGAAATCGGCATCGCCGTCCGGCCCCATGAGGACGCCGACGAACGGTTCCATGCCGACCAGGCGGCCTGCCGTGTTGCGGCCGTTCACCTCGCCACACACCGTGACCAGGCCACGACTGTTCTGGACGCCTTCGATCCCGCGGAACTGCACCGAGCCCGGATCCTTCATCCATTTCAACACACCCGTGACGACGGATTGCTGCTGAAGGCCGTTGAGACCGACCGGTCGGCCGGGCTCGATCGGCGTGTTGGCCGGCGCCGGCGGCCATGTGTTGTAGGGCGCCGTCAGGTAGATGGGAGCATGCGCCGTGTCGTCCGGCATGCACGCGGCAAGCGCGACGCAAGCGACAAGCAGCAAATTGTAGCGCATAGCCTCCCCCAAGCGCAGGCGAGGGAGTCTAACCCGTCAGGCGCGCCCGGTCGACCGCGCGCCGGGCACTTTCTGATGAGACCCTTCGGCCTCAGTGCCAGAAGATCGCCAGCAGGATGATGATGGGAATAGGAACGCCGAGCAGCCAAAGCAGGATAGAGCGGCCCATGACAATCTCCGTGGGTTACGGTTGAGGGGTTGACGAGCTAGGATCGACAGGCGTTAGCGGCCGTCGCGCGCCGCACCGCCTTCGGTGGCGGCGAGGCCCGCGGCGAAGGCGCCGAGGAGCATGGCGGCGACCAGCCAGAAGGAAAGCTGCATGGCGATGCGCCGGGCATTGTCGAGGGCGGTGCGCGCATCGGCTTCGACAGCAGCGACCCGGCGCTCGGCATCAGCCTGCGGCAGGCCCGTGCGCGCCATCACCATCTGAACGAGATACTGCCGGTCGTCGGCCGAGAGCTCGGCATGGCCGCGCTCACGGAAGGTGAGCAGCATGCGTCGCGCCACGTCGCGGTCGGCGGCCAGGTCGCGGCCGGCGGCGAACACGCCGGCAGCCTGCTGGCCGGTGCCGCCGGTGAGCGCCGCGTAGTTCGGCCGGAACAGGCGATCTAGGTAGGGCGCCGTGATGTCGTTGGCAGTGGTAGCGCCGGCCGGAGCGGGATTGGCGGCGGCGCCGCTGCCGACGACGGTCGCCGCCGAGGCCAGCAGCGCCGCGCCCATCACGGTGGCGAAAGCCCAGGCCAGCACGCCATGGGCAGTGTCGCGAAAATAGACTTCGTCGAGCGGCGTCCGCGCCCAGCGCACGCGCAGCCGGCCGGCAACGTAGCCGCCCAGCGCCGAGGCCATGACCGCGGTGACGGCCATGTAGATGCCGCCGACCATGGCGGCCCTGGTCGTGGTGATGTCGGGCAGCCCGGACCACGGCGAGACGACGCTGAAGCCGATGCCGGCGCCCAGCGCCAGCAGCAGCAAGGTGAAAGCGGCGGCAACGAAGCCGCCGGCGATGACGGCCGGCCATGAAACCGCCGAAACAACGGGTGTTTCGGCTTCGACGATGACGGTATCGACCATGGCGGCTCCTTGTGTGTGGCCGGACAACGAGTAGTTGTGGGCAAGGTTCCCTGACACCCCAAGGTCGATTTCCCCTCCTGATGCCGGCAAGAAATTGAGGCAACCCGGCGGCCTCCCGGCCGTTTGATCGGTCAACAGAGGAGAGACCCGTGAAGTACCTGACTCTTCTTGTCGTGGCCGCCTGCACGCTCGCGGCCGGTTGCGCGTCCTACACCCAGCGGACCGTCGTGGAGAAGCCGGTACCGGCGCAAACCACCATCTACGGCACAGCGCCCGCGCCCACGACCACCACCACCACGTCGGTTTCGGTGAACTAGCCTCGTCCCCGCGAAGCGGCTAGGTTCAACCACGCCAATGGGTTGAACCGGGGGGCGAGATGGCACGATGGCTAGTGGCGGCGCTCTGCGCGTTCGCTGTTTTTCCAGCCAGCGCACAAAATCGTTCGGCCGATGCTCCGCCACTTCCCCTGTCGTGGCCGGTGACGATCAATCAGGAGACTTTCCTCAAGAAGTTCTGCCTCTACGAGAGCCGGATCTATTCCACGCAGTCCTACATCTGCGTCGGCACCAACCAGGCCCTGCTGTGCGTCGCCGGTGATCCCGCCACCTGGTCGCTGAATCCCAGCGCCAGCTGGTGCAAATAATCCGAAGCCACGAAGCTTCGCCACGCGGTCCTGGGACGCGAGGACGTTTTCGTCACCGCCCGACCGTCTGATATCGTCCGGACCGAAAAATCTCCGGAGGATCCCCGCCATGACCGCTGCCAACGCCCCCTCCCGCCTGCGCGCCGTGCTGGCCGAGCCCGGCCTCGTCGTCATGCCGGCGGTCTATGACGGCCTGTCCGCCAAGCTCTGCGCCGGCGCCGGCTTCAAGACTGCGTTCCTCTCGGGCTCCTGCGTCGCGGCGAGCCGGCTGGGCGGCCCCGACCTCGACCTGCTGTCGTTCGGCGAAATGTTCGATTCCTTCCAGATGGTGCATGGCGCGGCACCCGACCTGCTGGTGCTGGCCGACGGCGACCACGGCTACGGCAACGCCATGAACGTGCAGCGAACCGTGCGCGCCTATGGCCGCGCCGGCGCCGCCGCCGTGCTGATCGAGGACAAGATCACACCGCGCGCCCTCACCGCGGCCGGCAAGCCCTGCCTGCCGCGCGAGGAGGCGCGCATGAAGATCCGCGCCGCCGTCGAGGCAGCCAAGGACTCGGGCATCCTGATCCTGGCGCGCACCGATTGCCGGCCGACCCAGGGCATCGACGAGGCCGTGGCGCGCATCGAGATGTATGTCGAGGAAGGCGCCGATATCCTGTTCCTCGATTCGCCTGCCGACGACGGCGAAATTCGCCGCGCCGTCGCTGCCGCCAAGGGCCGGCCCTCCTTCGCCGTGCTGTCGCCGGGCGCGCCGCGCGCCACGCCGTCGCAGAAGGACGCGGCCGCGCTCGGCTTCAAGATCGGCACCTATCCGACTGGTCTTCTGTCGCCGGCCACGGCCGGCATGAAGGCCGGGCTGGCGGCGCTCAAGGCCGGCGATGCCGAGGCCAAATCGGCCCTGCCGCCGCCGGAACTGCGCACAACCCTGGGTTATTCGGACTACGACGCGGCCGCCAAGCCGTTCATCGTGAAAGGCTGACAGCAGGTTTTTCTGGTCTTCCGTCCGCTTTCGGACAATAGCTATCGAAGCGGACCTTCCGTCCGCTTTCGGACAATAGCGACCGAAGCGGGTACAGTGCTGGGGCGCGGGGGCGCTCGGAGGGAAGGCCATGGAAAAGTTCGACAAGCCCGCCAACGGCAAGTCCACCGACGTAAACTCCACCAACGGCAAGGCTGTATTCGATCCGAAGGCGTTTCTCGCCACGGTGAACCACGGCCGCACCGTCTCCGAATATCGCAAAGACGAGGTTGTCTTTCTCCAAGCGAGCCCGGCCGACTCCGTCTTCTACATCCAGAAGGGCAAGATCAAGATCGTGGTGGCGTCCACGCAGGGCAAGGAAGCGGTGGTGGCGCTCCTCGGGCCGGGCGACTTCTTCGGCGAGGGCTGCCTGATCGGTCAACCGCTGCGTCTGGCGACTGCGCGCGCCATGGTCGAGAGCGAAGTGACGCGGGTGACGAAGGCCGAGATGATCCGTGTCCTGCATGCCGAGCCGGCGTTTGGCGAGCTGTTCACGGCCCACCTGCTCACCCGCAACAGCCGGGTCGAGGAGGACCTCGTCGACCAGCTCTTCAATTCGAGCGAAAAGCGCCTGGCGCGCACGCTGCTCCTCCTGGCGAATTTCGGCAAGGATGGCGGCCCGCAGCCCATTACCACCCCCATCAGTCAGGAGACGCTGGCCGAAATCATCGGCACGACGCGCTCGCGAGTCAGCCAATTCATGAACAAGTTCAGGAAGTTGGGCTTCATCGACTACAATGGCCACCTGGAGGTCCACTCCTCCCTGCTCAGTGTCATCCTGCGTGACTAGGCGTCGCAGGCTTGCCCTGCCGATGATTTCTCCATTGTGCACTAGCGAACAGCCATCGTCCGGATCCTGGCCTAGTGTTCCAGAGGTACCGCGCACGTAGGGGCCTTTTCCGCGGTACCCCGCCGGGGGGCGCGAGCCATGTTGCACCTGGTCAAGCCCGTGGAGGGCGACGGTCTCGACATTCTTGTATCGGCGACCGCGGTGCCCGTGGACGATGAACGCCTGCGTCTTGCGGCGGTGATGCGCTACGAGATTCTTGATACCGCGCCCGAAGCCGCCTGCGACCGCATCACCGCGCTGGCCGCCGATCTGTTCGGCGTCCCGATCTCGATCATCGGCTTCGTCGACCGCAACCGCATCTGGTTCAAGTCGCATCATGGCCTCGATTCGACGGAAATCGAGCGCGGCGAGGCAGGCGGTGCGGCCGTGTTACCCTCGATCGGGTTCACGCTTCCGTCCGGCAGGAAGACCGACATCTGGTCGACCGACATTCGATCAACCGACCTTCGATCCACCGAGCTTCGCTCCATCGCCACCCCCCACGTTGTAGGCGAAGCCGGGCGCCGGTTCTGCATCGCCGTGCCGCTGCGCACCTCCGACGGCTTCGATCTCGGGACGCTGTGCGTGATGGACAGCCAGCCCATCCCGGTCGACGCAAGGCGGATTCGCCAGCTCGAGACCCTGGCGGCCATCGTCATGGATCAGCTCGAGGTGCGTCTGGCGAGTCGTCGCGCCGCCGCACAGGCCGTGATCATGGCCGGCGAGAAC
>DATHNU010000456.1:0-5183 GCA_035485695.1 Reyranella sp.
GGACTCGTTGATCGCCTTCCAGCCAGCGATCGAGGAGCCGTCGAACATCACGCCATCGGTGAATGAATCTTCCTGGGTGGCCGAAGCCATGCGGGCAGTATGCTGCCACTTGCCGCGAGGATCGGTGAAACGGAAGTCCACGAACTTCACGTCCTTTTCCTTGATCATCGCGAGAACTGCTTTGGCGTCCATTGTCCCTCTCTTGTGTTGAGCCTGCCCCCTCGGGCCTTTTTTTCTCATACGGCGGCGTCGCCGCGCTCGCCAGTACGAATTCTTATCGCGTCGTCGATCTTCGACACGAAGATCTTGCCGTCGCCGATGCGTCCGGTATGAGCCGATTGCTGGATCGCCTCGATGGCGCGCTCCACCATCGAATCTTCCATGACCACCTCGATCTTCACCTTGGGCAGGAAGTCGACGACGTATTCGGCGCCGCGATAGAGCTCGGTGTGGCCTTTTTGGCGCCCGAAGCCCTTGGCCTCCAGGACGGTGATCCCCTTCAGTCCGATCTGATTGAGGGCGTCCTTCACCTCATCGAGCTTGAAGGGCTTGATGATCGCTTCGATCTTCTTCATTGGCTTGAGACACCCCCGCGCGCCGACGCCGGTGCTGCCGGTGGGGACAGCCCGCATAGACTGAAGAAAGCAGTTTCCGTACCATAGTTCTCCACATCGGCGGCGTGTGAATTCGGACCAGAATTGACCGCGAAGTGTGCGATTTGAGCAAATACTAGGCAAATATCTGCGTAATACGAGTTCAGGAACACGACCTCCAATGAAACCCGCCAATTCACTGATGTCCGGCCTTGGAACGACAGTTTTCGAGGTGATGTCCGCGCTCGCCCGCGAGCACCAGTCGGTCAACCTCGGGCAAGGCTTTCCCGACGACAAGGGACCGGAGGTCGTGCGGTCCGCCGCCGCCGACTACCTGGTGAACGGCCACAACCAGTACCCGCCGATGATGGGCATTCCGGAGCTGCGCCAGGCCGTCGCCCAGCACGCCAAGCGCTTCCAGGGACTCGACATCGACTGGCAGAGCGAGGTGCTGGTGACCTCGGGCGCGACCGAAGCGCTGGGCGACTGCCTGTTCGGCCTGATCGAGCCGGGAGACGAGGTGGTGCTGATCGAGCCGCTCTACGATTCGTATCTGCCGATCGTGCGCCGGGCGGGGGGCACGCCCAGGCTGGTGCGGCTGGAGCCGCCGACCTGGCGGCTGCCGCGCGAGGAACTGGCCGCCGCGTTCAGCGATCGCACCAAGCTCATCCTGTTCAACACGCCGATGAACCCCTGCTCGAAGGTGTTCGACCGCGAGGAGCTGGACTTCATCGCCGGGCTTTGCCGCGAGCATGACGCCTATGCCGTGTGCGACGAGGTCTACGAACACATCATCTTCGACGACAAGCGGCACCTCTCGATCATGGCACTGCCCGGCATGCGCGAGCGCACCGTGCGCATCGGTTCGGCCGGCAAGAGTTTCAGCCTGACCGGCTGGAAGGTGGGCTATGTCACGGCGGCCACCGACTTGATGAAGGCCATCGCCAAGACCCATCAGTTCATGACCTTCACCACCCCGCCCAACCTGCAATGGGGGGCGGCGACGGGATTGCGCCTGGACGACGACTACTTCTCGACCCTCGCCGCCGACATGCAGCGCAAGCGGGATCGGCTGGGCCATGCGCTGGCCGACATCGGCTTCGAGGTGCTGCCGGCGCACGGTACCTACTTCGTGACCACCGATTTCCGGCCGCTGGGTTTCAACGGCACCGACGAGGATTTCTGCCGCCACATCACCGTCGAGGCGGGCGTCACCGCGGTTCCGGTCAGCGCCTTTTATGACGAGCCGGGCAAGGCGCCTCGCCATCTCGCGCGGTTTTGCTTCTGCAAGCACGACGCCACGCTGGACAGCGCGATCGACCGGCTCAGTCGACATTTCAGCAGGTAAATCATGCACTTACGCACAGCCCACGCACCGCCGCTGCCGCGTTGCAATCGATACATTTGGATCGCCGACTCGGCAGCCGATATATTTGATACTTGAGCCTCGGCCGTCGCCGAAATTTTGCAGCAATCTGTGCGAAAACCTACAAGTCCATGTCGTGGCCTCTGGCAGCATTGGCCCCACCGTTAGCGCCGTGCCCACACCGCTTTCCCCCAAGCCCGCCCGGATCGACGGCCGCCGCCTGCGCAGCGAGCGGACCAAGCAGTTGATCATCGAGGCCTACCTCGGATTGCTGCGGGAGAACCCCGTGGTGGCGATGCCGACGGCGGCGCAGATCGCCGAGCGCGCCGGCTATTCGGTGCGATCGATCTTCGAGCGCTTCCCCGATCTCAACAAGCTGCGCGTCGCGGCGGCGGATTACAGCCTGGCGCAGGCCGCAGCCCTTGCGCCGGCGCGCCATGTCGACGGTGACCGCGCGACGCGCATCAGGTCCCAGGTCGAGACTCGCGCCGGCACCTGTGAACGAGGCGTGGCTTTGTGGCGCGTGCTGCTCTCGAGCGTCGCCGAAGACGACGAACTCAAGCTGCGCGTTCGCATCAGCCGCGACCGGACGATCGAGCGCATGGAGGTCATGTACCGATCCGAGCTTTCGATGCTGGGCGAGCCGGCGCGCAAATATATGCTGATCGCGCTCGAAGCCATCACCGACATCGAAAGTTGGGAGCGGATGCGCGAACTGCACGGCTTGAGCTTCGAGGAAGCCTGCACCGTCTGGATCAGCGCCATCGACCGCATGCTGCCGCCGACGCCGCCGGCTGCTTGACGCTGCGGCGGGCAACGTGGGATGGCGATGGTGCAGATGATGGGTGGTGTCAAATAGCCGAGACTGAATCAGCCTTGTCCAAACGTCCTACTCCCACGGTCTCCCGGATCGACGGCCGCCGCCTGCGAAGCGTTCGCACCAAGCAGTTGATCATCGAGGCCTACTTGGCGCTGGCGACCGAGAAGTCGCCGCAGGTGCCGACGGCCGCCCAAATCGCCGAGCGTGCGGGCTATTCCGTGCGTTCGGTATTCGAGCGCTTTCCCGACATTCACAGCCTGCAAGTGGCGGCGGTCGACTACGCGCTGGTCCAGGTCGCCGCGCTCGCGCCCTCACGCGATACCGACGGCGACCGGCAGACCCGCATCCGCACCCAGGTCGAGAAGCGGGGACGGACCTGCGAACGGTGGTTGCCGTTGTGGCGCTCGCTCGTCATCAACCAGGGTGAATCGCCGGAACTCAGGCAGCGCATCGTCGGCTTGCGCGAACGTCTCGTCGGCCGCCTGGAATTGATGTACGCCCCGGAACTCTCCACCCTGTCGGACAGCGAGCGCCGCCACCTGCTGATCGTCCTCGAGGCGCTGGTCGACGTCGAAAGCTGGGCGCGGATGCAGGAATTCTTCGGCCTGTCGTTCGACGAGGCCTGCTCGGCATGGGCGCAGGCAATCGACCGCCTGCTTCCGCCGACGCCGCTTGCCGCGTAGCGCCGGCAGGCTGGAACGTCTGGCGCCACCCCGGCGCAATCGGTACAATTGCGGGCGCCACGCGGACAATTCGCAACACCGCCCGAAAGTTCCTTGCCCGTAGCACCTTCCACATCCGCCCGGATCGATGGTCGCCGTCTGCGGAGCGTGCGGACCAAGCAGTTGATCATCGAAGCCTACCTCACGCTGTTGCGCGAGGATCCGCAGGTCCCCACCGCCGCGCGGATCGCCGAGCGCGCAGGCTATTCGGTGCGCTCGGTGTTCGAGCGCTTTCCCGATCTGCATGCCTTGCGCGTGGCGGCGACGGACTATGCCTTCACGCAGGGCAATGCGCAGGCGGCGCCGCGCGACCTCGGCGGCGACCGCCAGGCACGCCTCAAGGCCCATGTCGAAACGCGCGGCTGGATTTGCGAGCAGTGGCTGCCGTTGTGGCGGGCCCTCAATGCCAACAAGGGCGATTCGGAGGAACTCAAGGCGCGCATCGCTCTGGTGCGCCAGGCCATCCTCAAGCGGATCGAGCTGATGTACTCGTCCGAGCTCTCGACCCTGGGAGCGCGCGAGCGCCAGCAAATCCTGATCGCCATCGAAACCCTGATCGACTTCGAAAGCTGGGCGCGCATGCGGGAGTATAACGGCCTCTCCTTCGCCGAAGCCTGCCAGGTGTGGATCAACGCCATCGACCGCCTGCTGCCGCCGACGCCGGTTTCTTGACGCTCCGGCCGGGCAAGCGTAGGAAGGCGCGCTTCGTCGCGAGCGACCCACGGTGGCGGCCGTAGCTCAGTTGGTTAGAGCGCCAGATTGTGATTCTGGATGTCGCCGGTTCAATTCCGGTCGGCCGCCCCAATCCCTCTTGCGCCCAGGCAGTTGAGCCAAAAGTGCGCGAACTCGCTCCCCACGACGATCTCGTCCTTTTGAGCTGCGCGGAGATGGCCAAAGCCGATGCCGCCGCCATCGCAGGCGGTGTGCCGGGGATCGACCTCATGGCAGCGGCGGGAAGGGCGGTCGCCGATTCCGTGCTGGGCCGCCATCGGCCCCGGCCCGTCGTCGTCCTGTGCGGTCCCGGCAACAATGGCGGCGATGGCTTCGTGGTGGCGCGCCATCTGCAGGAAGCGGGCTGGCCTGTGCGGGTCGGGCTGCTCGGCGCCCGCGGCGCCTTGAAGGGCGATGCTGCGTGGGCCGCGGAGGCCTGGCAGGGCCCGGTCGAGGCGCTCACCCTCGGTCTTCTCGACGGCCGGCCGTTGGTGGTCGATGCGCTGTTCGGCGCGGGACTCGCGCGTCCCATCGAGGGTGCCGCCGGCGAAGCGATCGACAGGATCAACAGCGAGGCTCTCACCGTTGTCGCGGTCGATGTGCCGAGCGGGCTGCATGGTGACAGTGGCGAAGTGATGGGCCGCGCGCCGTTCGCCGAGCGCACGGTGACCTTCTTTCGCGCCAAGCCCGGTCATTATACGCTCGAAGGCCTGCGGCGCTGCGGCGTGCTGAGCGTAGCCGACATCGGCATCCCGCTCGCCGTGCTGGAAACGATCGCGCCGCAGACATGGCTGAACGGCCCAGCGCTGTGGCGGCACCATCTGCAGCGGGACGGTCTGGCCGACCACAAGTACGCGCGCGGACATCTCACCATCCTGGGCGGCGCGGTCGCCACGGGCGCGGCGCGGATGGCGGCCCTGGCGGGCCGTCGGGCCGGGGCGGGCCTGGCCACCATCGCCACGCCGCGATCG
>DATHNU010000457.1:0-13130 GCA_035485695.1 Reyranella sp.
GCCGGCGGCGCGCAGCCCGGCATGACGAGCTGGAACAGCGCGCTCTTCGTGGGCCTCGGCGTCGACGCGGAGAAGCTTGTCGGCTGGCGCGGCGCGGAATTCGGCTTCCAGTTCCTGCAACTCAATGGCGCGAACACCAATGGCCAAGCCGGCAGCGTGCAGGGCTACAACGGCATCGTCGGCGCCCCGCCCTTCCAGCGCACAGAGCTTTATCAGGCCTGGTACATGCAGGAGATGATCAAGGACGTCCTGAAGATGCGCATCGGCCGCAGCGTGCCGGGCTACGATTTCAACAATGTCCTGCGCCCGGTGGTCTTTGCCGACAGCGCCCAGAACATCCCATCGGTGAGTGGCCTGCTCTACTCCACTGTTTTCGTCAACGGCTCGATCCTGGGCGCCCTGCCCGGCTACTACAATTCGGGCAATGGCGTGACCGTCAACTTCACGCCGACCTCCAAGTTCTATGTCAATCTGGGTGCGTACGAGGGCAACCTGGCGCGCGGCGTGCAGACCGGCATCACCCCGCCCGAGTTCAACGGCTACTATTTCAACATCGGCGAGATCGGCACCAACTGGACGATCGGGGAAGGCCACCATCCCGGGCAGTTCGGCATCGGCCTATGGCATCAGACCGGGGTCCTCACGGCACCCGGTGTCACGCAGGATGGCACCGGCGGGGTCTATGTCTACGGCTCGCAGCGCATTGCGCATGGTGTGAACGACCGCGTTCCGAGTTCGGCCGTCACCGCTTTCTACCAATTCGGCGTGAACAACTCGCTCACGCTTCCCATCAATCAGTATTACGGCGCCGGTCTCACGGGGTTTGGATTGATCGGAGCACGCGACCGCGATTCCATGGGGCTCGGCGCGGCATTGTCGCGGCTCAACCCGACCCTCTTCGCGCGTCCGAGCGAACTGATGTTCCAGGCCTACTATCAGGCGCATCTGTATGCCACGACCTTCCTGCAACCAACCGTAACCTTCATTCCGACACCCGGCGCGGCGCCAAATCTGCCCGCCGCACTGACCATGACGATGCGGCTTACCGTGCTTTTCTAGGGGATCGACTAGTGACAAATCACATCATTTGGATAGCTTATTCTCGGGCTTGCACTGGGGGAAATATCAATGACTAGAATAGTGTCGCGGCTCGCGATCGGATTGATCGTGGCCGGATTTTCCGTTGGCTCGGCATCGGCGCAGGGCCCAGCCAACCTGCCGGACTATCTGTCTGCCATCACCGGCACGACGCCGCAGACGCCGGCCGAACTGGCGACGCGTGACGTCCTGCAGCTCAACGCCTCGATGTTCACGCTCTACGACGCCTCCGGCAAGATCTTCCAGAACAACATCATGGCCAGGAATCCGATCATCTTGGCGCTGTTCTCGGGCGCCGGCGGGCGCATGATCCTCTATCGGCCGGGCAAGCCCGCGGAAGAGGCGCCGTCGGTTCCGGTGGTCTACCAAATCATGAAGTCGACCGGGCACAGCACCATGGCGATCTCCGAGGTGGTCATGCCCTATGTCGGTAACGCCGCCGACAAGAGCTGGATGGCGCCGTTGCTGGCCTACCGCACGCAGATGAAGACGGCGCTCGATGGCGTCGACGCCCTGCCCATCCAGGACGACTGGAAACCCGCGGTGAAGACGATTTTGGGCAACAACGTCGCCTTCATGGACGACTGCCTGGCCAAGGGCGTGATCACGATCGAGGCCCTGCAGGCCTTCGCCAAGAAGCAGGCGCCGGACATCAAGCTGATCATCAACTGGGCGGCCTCGACCCAGGTCAAGCACTGGATGGGTGTGCTCGACGGCTGGCGGGCGAGCCTCGGTCCCGACTGGGACAAGACCTATGCCGCCGCCAACACGATCTATGTGGCGCGCCAGAACAACGTGCTGTTCAGCACGCTCGCCCAGTATTTCCCGCCCGAGGCGATCAACGACCGACTGATGCTGATCGAGACGATCTCCTTCACCACCACGCCGCAGGAAATGCTGACCTCGATGGTCCGCATCATCTCCGACCGCTCGGTGGGCTCACTATTCTTCGGCAACGACAGGCTGATGGATTTCGAGCTGATGGGCGGCGATGCGCGCAAGACCATCATTTCGGAGATGCAGCGTCGCGGCAAGCAGCCCTCCCTGCCGCCCGCCGTGCCGTTCGGCTCCCACCAGTGGCCGACCCTGATCACACCGGGCCCGGGCCCGACGTCGCTCGATGATTTGAAGTGAGGGCTGAATTTGTCACACGAGCGTAGCGAGGGGCCTTTGAGGCAACGGGAAAGGTCCCCGCTGCGCTCGGGGTGACAGCGAGATTGATGCAGGGAGTCTTGGGATGAATCTCAATACGATTGTCGAGGTGAAGCGGCCCAAGTCATTCGAGGAGATCGGATGGCGTGACGGCCATGCGTTTCTGGGCGGCGGCACCTGGTTGTTCTCCGAACCGCAGGTCGCGACCGACACGCTGGTCGATCTCCCGGGGCTGGGCTGGCCGGCATTGACCGTGACGCCGGCAGGCCTGGAGATCGCGGCGACCTGCAAGATCGTCGAGCTGCACGACTTCAAGGGCCCGCCGGAATGGCGAGCCGTGCCGCTGTTCGACCAATGCATCGATGCGTTCCTGATGTCGTTCAAGATCTGGAACGCAGCGACCGTCGGCGGCAACGTCTGCATGTCGCTGCCGGCCGGCGCCATGGTCTCCCTGACGGCGGCGCTGGAGGGCATCTGCACCTTGTGGCCGCACAACGGCAAGCCGCGCCAGGTTCCGGTCGTCGACTTCGTCACCGGCATGCACACCAACGTGCTGCAGAAGGGCGAGGTGTTGCGATCGATCTTGCTGCCGGCCGCGGCCTTGTCGAAGCGCTTCGCCATGCGCCAGGTGTCGCTCACCCACCATGGCCGCTCGGCCGCGCTGATCGTCGCCACCGTCGGCGACAAGGGCGAGGACTTCCTGCTGACCATCAGTGCGGCAACGCCGCGACCGGTGCATCTGCGGTTCAAGAAGACTCCGTCTGCCAGCGAATTGCGGCAGGCGATCGAGGAGCGCTTGCCGCCGGACGCCTGGTTCCAGGACGTCCATGGCTCGGCGCCCTACAAGCGCCACATCACTTTCTACCTTGCCGAACAGATTCGCGCGGAGCTGACATGAGCAACTACGAAGTGAATGGCCGTCTTTACTCGGCCGAACCGAACCCCGGCCAGTGCCTGCGCACCTTCCTGCGCGACCTGGAAGTGTTCGGCGTCAAGAAAGGCTGCGACGCGGGCGACTGCGGCGCCTGCACCGTGTGGCTGGACGGCAAGCCGTTCCATTCCTGCCTGGTGCCCGCCTTCCGCGGCGAGGGCCGCAAGATCACGACCATCGAGGGCCTCGCCAAGAATGGCGAACTGCATCCGATGCAGAAAGCGTTTCATGACGCACAGGCCTTCCAGTGCGGTTACTGCGCGGCCGGCATGATCATGACCACGGCCTCTGCCGCCTTCGACGAGGCGCACAAGGCCGACCTGCCGCATGCACTCAAGGGCAATATCTGTCGCTGCACCGGCTACCGCTCGATCGTCGACGCGCTGCACGGCAAGAGCAACATCGAGGAGGACGTTGCCGGCAAGGCCTGCGGCGCCAGCCTGCCCAATCCGTTCACCGACGCCATCCTGACCGGCAAGGCCCGCTACACGATGGACATCGCGATCGAGGGATTGCTGCACCTCAAGGTGTTGCGCTCGCCGCATGCCCACGCGCGCCTCAAGAACATCGACAAGACCAAGGCCCTGGCCATTCCGGGCGTCGTCGCCGTCTACACCTGGGAAGATGTGCCGCGCCGGCTCTACAGCACCGCGCTGCACGAAGACCATCTCGTCGATCCCGACGACACCTACCTGCTGGACAACGTGGCCCGCTTCGTCGGCCAGCGCATCGCCGCGGTGGTCGGCGAAACCGAGGGCGCAGCCGAGGCCGGCGTGCGTGCGCTGAAGATCGATTACGAGATCCTGCCGGCGGTATTCGATCCGGTTGCCGCCATGGAACCCGGTGCGCCGCTGCTGCACAACAAGAACGAGGTCGTCAGCCAGAATGGCAACATCTTCTGCACTCTGCAGGGCGAGATCGGCGACGTGGCGAAGGGCTTCAAGGAAGCCGACTCCGTCCACGAAATGACCTATTCGACGTCGCGCGTGCAGCATGTGCATCTCGAGACCCACGGCTCGATCGCCTACAAAGGCGACGATGGCCGCTGGCACGTGCGCACCAGCTCGCAGGGCCCTTTCACCGTTCGGGCGAAGCTCGCCTACCTGATGGGCGTGCCCGCCCGCGAGATTCATGTCTTCACCGAGCGGGTCGGCGGCGGCTTCGGCGGCAAGCAAGAGATGGTGTCGGAAGATCTTCCCCTGTTCGCCAGCATGAAGCTCGATGGCCGTCCCGTGAAATGGGAGTGGACGCGCGAGGACGAGTTCCTCGGCGCCACCACCCGTCACCAGATGACGACCAAGGTCAAGATCGGCGCCAAGAAGGACGGCACCCTCACCGCGCTGGACGTGCACGTCGTGTCGAACACCGGCGCCTACGGCAACCACGCCAGCGAGACCCTTGCTGCCGCGATGGGATGCGCCATCGCCGCCTATCGCTGCGACAACAAGAAGGGCGTGGGCAACGTCGTCTATACCAACATGATCCCGGGCGGCGGGTTCAGGGGCTACGGCGCCTCGCAGACCACCTTCGCCATGGAATGCGCGATGGACGACCTGGCGCGTCTTCTGGGCATCGACCCGTTCGAGATCCGCCGCAAGAACGTCGTGCGCCCGGGGGACAACGTCGAATCGATCTGGAAGGAGGCCAGCGACGCGAGCTTCGGCAGCCACGGCATCGACCAGTGCCTCGACATCGTCGAAAAGGAACTCGCCAAGGGCAATGGCGTCAAGAAGCCGGACGGCGAGAACTGGGCCGAGGGCACCGGCATGGCGTTGGCCATGCTCGAATGCGGCCCGCCGACCGAGCACCGCTCGGGCGCCGAGATGAAGCTGCTGGCCGACGGTACCTACCATCTCGCCTGCGGCTCGTCCGAGATGGGCAATGGCATCACCACGGCCCACAAGCAGATCGCCGCTTCCATCGTCGGCGTGCGCGCCCGTGACGTCGACATTATCAACGCCGACACCGACCGCACGCCCTACGACACCGGCACCTTCGCCAGCACCGGCACGGTGGTGGCGGGCAAGGCGGTTCACATCACCGCCCAGGCGATGCGCGACGATATTCTCGATTTCGCCGCCCGCCACACCGGCATCGCCCTCGACAAGTGCCGGCTCGACAACGACGCAGTCATCTGCGGCAACAAGCGGGTCATGCTGACCGAGCTCCATGCCGAGGGCGAAAAGGTCAATCATCGCTTCACGGTCACCCGCAGGGCCTACCTGTCGCCGCGCACCATCGCCTTCAACGTGCAGGGCGTGCGGCTCGCCGTACACCGCATTACCGGCGAAGTCCGCGTCCTGCACAGCGTGCATGCCGCCGACATCGGACGTCCCATCAATCCCATGCAGTGCCGCGGCCAGCTCGACGGCGCCGTCGCCATGGGCTACGGCTGGGCGCTGATCGAGAACATGGTCCACGACGAGGGCCATATGGTGAACCCGCAGTTGCGCAACTGCCGCGTCCCGGCCTTTGCCGACACGCCCCATACCGACATCTTTTTCGCCGACACGATCGATTCGATCGGCCCGCTCGGCGCCAAGTCCCAGGGCGAGTGCGGCATCAATCCGGTAGCGCCGGCTGTGTCGAATGCTCTCGCCAACGCTACCGGCGTGCGCTTCGCCCATCTGCCCTTCACTCCGGACCGGTTGTTTGCCAAGCTGGCCAAAGCAACATGACCGTCAGCATCGTCACCCAGACCACCGTGCGGCCGGAGCGAGCCGAGGATTTCGCGCGCTGGCAGGGCGAGACGAGCACGGTCATCGCGACCTTCCCGGGCTTCGTCGAGCAGCGGCTGATGCCGCCCAACCCACCGCTGCAAGTCGATTGGGTGATCCTGCAACGCTTCGATGCCATCGGGGACGCGCAGCGCTGGCTGGCCTCGACCGAGCGGCAGACGCGCATCGAAGGTGCTGCGCCGATGCTGATCGGCCGCGATGACGTGCACATCGTCCGCGACGACCAGGGCGGCATCAAGCCTGCGCCGGTCTCGGCCGTGATCAGCACCCGCGTGCTGCCGGGCAAGGAGCTCGAATATCGTGCCTGGGAACGCAAGATCGCCGCTGCGCAGTCCAAGGCGCCCGGCCTGCAGGGCTACCGGTTCGAGCCGCCAGTGCCGGGCGTTCAGGACGATTTCGTCGCCATCCTGCGCTTCGACAGCGAGGCCAACATGCAGGCCTGGCTCGATTCGCCCGAGCGCAAGAAGCTCATTGAAGAGGCCGCGCCGCTCACCGAGGAGTTCCATACCAGGATGGCGCGGACCGGCTTCGAGCAGTGGTTCCGCGACGAGTCGGGTGCGCCCTCGGGTGCATCCGTCTGGAAGATGGACATGATCGTGCTGCTGCTGCTGTACCCCATCGTCTTCCTGTGGGGGGTCGTCGTGGGCACGCCGGTGCTCGCCAACAAGCTCAACATGCCCTTCCCCATTGCCCTGTTCATCGGCAACATCTTCAGCGTCGGCATGACCGGCTTCATGGTGCCCTGGGTGGCGAACCGCATGGGTTGGTGGCTGAACCCGACCAGAAACGTGGCGCGGGCCAACCTGCTGGGGGCCGGCCTCATATGCGCCGTCTACGCGGCATGCGTCTTGGTCTTTTGGAAGTTCTTCTAAGGCGCTAGACTGGGCGCATGCCCAAGCTGCTCACGGCCGACCAGGTGTCAGGCTATCGAAGGGACGGGTTCCACTTCCCGGTCCGCGCCCTCTCGGCGACCGAGGCGCGCGCCTATCGCGACCGCCTGGAGGAACAGGAACGCGCCCTGGGTGGCCCGCTCACCGGCGACATGCGCCACAAGGTCCACCTGCTCTTCACCTGGGCCAACGAACTGGCGCGGCATCCCAAGATCCTCGACGCCGTCGAGGACGTGATCGGGCCCGACATTCTCTGCTGGAGCACGACCTTCTTCACCAAGGAGGCGCAGTCGCCCTCCTTCGTGTCGTGGCACCAGGACGCGACCTATTGGGGGCTGAGTACCGACGATGTGATCACCGCCTGGATCGCCTTCGCCGATGCGCCGGTCGAAAGCGGTGCCATGAAGTTCTGGCCGGGCAGTCACCTCAAGAAGCAGCTCGAGCACCGTGACACGTTCGACAAGGACAACCTTCTGACGCGCGGCCAGGAAATCGCGGTCGACGTGCCGGCGGGCGAAGGCGTCGACGTGGCGCTCAAGGCGGGCGAGATGTCGCTGCATCACGTGCTGCTGGTGCACGGCTCGGGCCCCAACACGACCGGCGACCGCCGCATCGGCTATGCCATCCGCTACATCCCGCCCCATGTCCGGCAGCTCAAGGTGCGCGACTCGGCCATGCTGGTGCGCGGCCACGACCGGCATGGAAATTTCGACCTCGAGCCCGGGCCGCGGGCCGACCTCGACGCCGCTGCGCTCGCCGCCCATCGCGACGCCGTCGAACGCTCGGCCAAGGCGCTTTATTCCGGCACCGACCGGACGCAGTTCCGTGCTTAGCCGCCGCCTCGCCATCGCGGCGCTGGGCGCGCTGCCCTTGGCAGCGCACGCCCAGACGCAGTCGCCGCAGACGTTCTTGCAGTCTATCTACGAGCCTTACCTGAAGGCAGGCTTCAAGGGCCAACCCTATTGGCAGCTCGATCGCTTCTTCGCGCCGGCACTGGCGCGGGTCATCGACGCCGACATGCGGGAAGCCAAGCGGCGCGTCGAGGTGCCCAAGCTCGACGGCGATCCCTTTCTCGACGCCCAGGAATGGGACATCGAGAACCTGGCCATTTCGGTCAAGGCCGACGGACCGAAGGCGACCGGCGAGGTCACCTTCGACAATTTCGGCAAGCGCACCGCGGTCGCGCTCGATCTGGTGCAGACCCCCGTCGGTTGGCGCATTGCCGACATCAAGGGGCCCAGCGGCTCGCTGAGCGCGTTATACAAAGAGCCTTAGTGGCGCCAGGTCGTATCGACCTTGTCAAGCTTGCGGATGAGGGCGGCGAATTCGAGGTCGCCCATGCCGGTATCGCTCTCGGCGAAGCGGTCCATGTCGGCGCCCGACTTGCCTGCGAGGTTGTCGCCCATGATGTTGAGCGTCCCCGCCGCCGCCGCGTCGACCTGGATCTGGCAGGCGCGCTCCAGCCGATAGAGCCGCAGGAAGGCTTCCGGCACCGTGCGCCCGGTGGTCAGCAGGCCGTGGTTGCGCAGCATCATCGCCGGATTGTCGCCGAGGTTCTTCAGGAGCCGGCCGCGCTCGTCGAGATCGAGGCTCGGTCCCTCGTAGTCGTGATAGGCGAGCTTGCCGTGGAAGGCGGTGGCGACCATTGAGATCGGCAGCAGTCCTTCCTTCAGCGCGCACACCGCCATGCCGGCGCGGGTATGGGTGTGCATCACCACCTTGTGGCGCGCCGCGTGGGCCATGTGGACGGCCGAATGGATGACGAAGCCGGCATAGTTCACGGGATGCTTGGACTCGCCCACATTGTTGCCGTCGAGATCGATCTTCACCAGGTTCGAGGCGGTGACTTCGTCATAGTTGAGGCCGAACGGGTTGATCAGGAAGTGCGCCTTGTCCCCGGGCACGCGCGCCGTCAGATGGCCGTAGATGAGTTCGGTCCAGCCGAAATAATCCACCAGGCGATAGGCGGCAGCGAGCTGGCGACGCAGCACCGCCTCGCCCTCGTCCGGCGGCAGCGAGTTGACGTCAATGCCGGTGAGCGGCGCGTCCTGCGCGATATGCATGTCCATGGGATTTCCGCCGGGGAAGACGGGCAAGCTTAGGCCCGCGCGCTATGATCGGGCAACCGGAGAGGAAACCAAGATGTCGGAAAAACCCAGACTGGACACCACGCGCCTGCAGAAGATCGCCCAGGCCTATTGGGAAAGCGCGGCCTTGATGGCGGCGGTGGAGCTGGAGATCTTCACCGCCATCGCCCATGGCCACGACACGATCCCAGCGGCCGCCAAGGCCGCCGGCATCAGCGAGCGCAATGCCGAGCGCCTGCTGACAGCGCTCACCGCCATGACGCTGCTGACGCGCGAGGAAGACGGCACGCAAGGGCGCTTCGCCAACGCGCCCGACGTGCAGCGCTTCCTGGTCAAGGACGGCGAGCGCTATGCCGGGCCGTGGATCCTGTTCACCAAGCCGCGCTGGACAGCCTACGGCGAGCTCAGCCAGCGCCTGCGCAGCCCGACCGAAAACAGGCTGGGCGCCTACGAGAGCTTCACGGTCGACGACGCGCGGCGCTACCATGCCGCGACCTACTCGATCGGCATGGGCGCGGCCCGCCTGTTCAGCCGCAGCGTCGATCTCAGCGGCCGCAAGAAGATGCTCGATCTCGGCGGCGGCTCGGGCGCCTACAGCATCGTGGCGACCAAGACGTTTCCCGGCCTCACGGCGATCGTGCTCGACCTGCCGCCGGTCGCGGTGGTGGCGGGCGAATACATCGCCGCCAACGAGGCGAGCGATCGGGTGAGCACGCTGCCCGGCGACTTCACGCGCACCCCCTTCCCCCAAGACGTCGACGTCGTGGTGATGGCGAGCAACCTGCCGCAATACGAGCCCGAGCTGATCCGGCTGGTGGTCGGCAAGGCGTTCGAGGCCCTCGTGCCGGGCGGCGAGATGCACCTCATTGGCGAGACCCTGCACGACGACCGCCGCGGGCCGTTGTCGGCCGCCCTGTGGGGACTGAACGAGGCGGTCTATGGCAGCACCGGCCTCGCCCACACCGAGGGTGACGTAAAGGGCTATCTGCAGGGCGCGGGATTCGCCCAAGTGGCGGTCCATCCCTTCGTGCCGGGCGTGTTGTCGCGGGTGGCCGGCCGCAAGCCGGGCTGAAAGCCGCCCTCGACGGGCGGGGTTGCGCCGCCGGGAAGCTTCGACTATCTGTCGCCTCCTGCCTCGCTCCCTTCGTCTAGAGGCCTAGGACGCGGCCCTCTCAAGGCTGAAACACGGGTTCGAATCCCGTAGGGAGCGCCATTAATATCAACAACTTATGCAAAATAGCTCCTCCTGCTTAAATGTCGGGGAAGCACTGGGGAAGCAGATGGCACAAATTGGAATCGTCTTTGTGACCTCAAATCTCGCGCACCGGAGCTGGTTAGCAGCACTGGCGCCTTCTCACCAATAAGCGCCCTACTCCTGGGTCTGACCTGGCGCAGTCGTCTGCATCGATGGTTTCTTCCGCATGGAAGCGGTTTAGGTGGCTCCAGGAGTGGACCAAATGGGCGGCAGGCGTGGGAAGCGGGGCAGGTCTCGGCGCGCCCATGCCGTGGTCATGGATGGCCGCCATCAGGAGAAGGCCGAGGGTTCCGCTAAGGGACTTCTTTAAGTCGAGACGGCCCGCTCTTACGCTCAGTCTCCGGCATAGGCGATCTGCTTCTCCGCGTCGTGACGCTTCGGAAGCTGGTCCCACGTTCGGCCGTCGAGCACGCGCCCGGTCCGCTTCTTGTTCACGCCTCCCCATTGCTTGAAATGGAAGGGAACCTTCGCGGCGACACACTGGTCGCGGATCGAGCGCACCCATTCAATCGGCATCGGACGCGCGCCAGGACCACTCTCGCCTCCCGCAATCGCCCAATCGATACCCTTAAGGTTTAAACCTTCGAGAGGGCCGAGAAGCGGCTCTAGGCTCAAGAATTTGACCGCTGCGGAGGTCCGGCGCAGATAGTTGATGCGATCGACGTAATCGCAGTTCTCAACGCTCGTGCCGAGCCATACGTGCGTCGGCCAAGATAGGTCCTTTGCAAATCCCTCGGCACGATCGGGACGCTTGGTGAGGACCTGGTAAGTGTGCTGCGGCGTGTCCAAAATAGTCGCGAAGACGGCCTTGATGAACTCGAGCGGCACCTTCGCATGGAATAGGTCGGACATCGAATTAACGAAGATCATCCGGCCCGTTTTCCATCGCTTCGGAATGTCGAGTGACGCCTGGTCCAGATTGATACGGCCGTTCCACTTGTACCGGCCGCCCGTCTTGCGGGTCACGCCGGTATATTTCGGCTGGCCCATAGCTTCGAGGCGCGCGGCCAGGCGCATGGCGTAGCAGTTCGTGCAGCCCGGCGAGAGCACAGTGCAGCCGACGACGGGGTTCCACGTCGCCTCGGTCCATTCGATGGGAGAATTGGTTGCCATTTCATTGTTTCCTTGGGGGGAAAGTTACGATGGCCTTATCGCTGAAGGTGCGTTTTCCATTGGGGGCCATGCGCCGTTTGTTTGCCGGAGGATCAACGGTGATGAGGCCCTTGTCCTCCAGTTCGTTCAAGGCGTCTTTGTAGCTACTGGCCGCGTACTGCCTGTGATCGAGGAAGATGTCGAGCATCGCCATCTTCCTGTCAGCGTACCGCCAGCACACATTCTTCTTAAGCAAATCGAACTCATGATAGATGAGCCGATTGCGGGGGGGCGGCTTGGTGTAGTGCGTGAAGTGCGCGAGGCCCTTACCGTCGACAAAGCCCTCGTTTGCCATGATGTCGGTCATGACGCGGAAGCCCCTGGGGTGCGTCGTTACGAAAACGAGCATATGCGATGTGCGCGGTCCCTTCTTGAACCGAAAGGATCGAACAAAGACTTCACCCTGGTTGAGTTCTTCAAGCGCGGCCGTGAGCGCCTCGATGATGATTTTCTCACGCTCGTGCGGTTGGTTCCGTTCTGACCCTTGGATATCCTGCATCTTGGCTTCGAGCTCGGCGGCGCGCTTCGCCCCGAAGAGCCCCTCCATGTGCGACGTAAAGACCCCAGCGCTTAGCGCCCGGTTGATGCTGGAGTAGCTGAAGAAAAAGATGCAGTCACAGCCCCATGTTTTCGTAACGACCGCGTTGATGAGGCCGCGGGTCAGACCCATGTAGCCGAACGGGTCGATGAAGGTGAAGGACGGCATCTTCGAACCGGTGAAATACTTCTCCGTTTCCGGGCTTACTTTCTCGTTCAGGAAGACGGGCGCATTCTTGAGCGACGCGATCCCCGGCAACTTCGCTGTCTCGGTCTCGAGTGTCGCGATCGACGCCGCCTTCTTGTCGTTGAAAACGGTGACGAGGTGCTTCTGGAGTTCCGGCGAGCCAATTGCCTTTTCGAGGATGAGCAAGGGCGTAGACTTGGTGCCGTCGTCGTAGCAGCCGGGACCGCAATAGAGGTCCATGTAGGCGATGTCCTGTCCGTAGCGCACGGCCTGCCCAAGCACGATCTTTGACCAGGTCTCGAAGTGCTTTGTGACGATCCGGGACTTCACGCCGGATGCGGCGGTCTGCTTCTCGAAGAAATTATCCCCAGAACCCAAAGGACCCCTCCAGCCCATAGTCCTCGGTATCTAAAGCATTTTAGGTTTCCCTGCGGAGAACATACCAGGAACATGTGGAAAATTCAACCCTTGGCTGGGCTAACCGACTGCGTAATCGAAGGCGCCACGCCGACGCCCAGCTTCAAGGATATCGACGCTGGACGGCGATCGGTCTACCCGCCCAGTTTGCGGCAGCGCGGGACGATCTCATGAAGGTGAGCGGCCATCGCCTTCCGATCGTCGGTGAGGGCCGAACTGCCAACTGTCACACCTAAGCGACTCCCGCTCTGCTCCATTTTCCACTTGACCGGGTACAGGCGGGAGCCTTTCAGGATCAGGCGCACAGTCGACGGCCCATCGATACGAGAAAAGCAATCACCCGCCTAGCTGAAGCCCGAAGTTCAGTAAGGCGAAGGAATTGCTCCAAGGTCGGCGCCTCCAGGTGAGGCCTTAGGGCAGTTTCGACGGCAACTTTGGCTTTGTATATTTCATCTGATAGCCGGTCGGGATCATCATAGTCAGCCTTGTGACCGCCCTCCGGCCTGAAGTCTGAACCGAGCTCCATTTGAAGGGCAGTCGAGACGACAATGCGATTGCAGGCTCTCAGCGGCTCGCGCACTTGGTGCGCCACATAATCGCCAAAATGAACCTCAACAGCGAACGCGACTCGCTCCAGTTCGGCGAATGCTTCTTGGTGCTGGCGGAGGCGCTCGACAGGGATGAAC
>DATHNU010000458.1:0-7924 GCA_035485695.1 Reyranella sp.
CGAGCTTGCAGGCCTCGGACTCCATGAAGACGACGCCCGTATCGCTCGCCAGCATGATGATGGCGTTGGGCGTGATCCTGTAGTCGCCGATCAGGCTGGAGAGCGTGGTGAGCGTGAAGTCGAAACCGATCACGCCGCCCCGGGGCAGCGGCACGCCGGCCGACACGCCGATGACGTTGGCCTGGGCGAAGTGGTAGGGCTCGGTCAACACCGGTGCGTTGGCGCGGCGCGCGTCGACGTACCACGGCCGGGTGCGCGGATCATAGGCGAGGGTACGCGAGCGCGGCGGGCTGCGGCTGCCGTCGTCCATTTCGAACCACCAGGTCTCGCGCCGCGCCGCGCCCTCGCCCTCGATCTTGCGCAGTATGACGGAAGGCCCGTCCGGCGCGTCGAACTCCAGGCGCTGGTCGATCGAGAAGGTCTCCGGCCGGCCGGCATAGAGGAAGTGGCCGTCTTCGTAGCCGACATAGACCGCCGCCATCGCGGGATAGCGGCCGAGGAGCATCATCAACTGTCGGAGACGCTCCTGATCGGCGTCCGGGCCGGCGTCTGGCGCAAAGCTCGGCGCCTCGGCGAGCGTCGTGCCGACCGCCACGACGACGCGCAGGCCCGACGTCAGGAATCCCTCGACCGCGGTCTCGAGCGAGGCCATGCGCTGGCCGACGCTGCGCGTCTCGAGGTGATCGACCGCCCGCCAGCCCAGCCAGAGCAGCGCCGTGGCGAGCGGCAGCACGATCAGGGCCATCAGCATGAGCAGCGTGATGCTGAAAGGAACGGAACGCCGCGATTCGTTCATGTCACCGACCGGCGCGCGGCACGGCCTATTCCTTTTTGGCCGTCCACTTGCAGCCCAGGTTCTTGTCGGCGACGGTAAGCGACGGCGGCGTTGCCGCGAGATCGGCGACGACGTGCAGATTGAGCTGCCCCAGATCGTAGTCCGTGGCGTACACGTTGGGTTTCTCGAGCTTCATCCTGGTGTTGAGGCCGCCCGGCGCGATGAGCTCGGCCTGGCCGTTCTTCACCGTGAAGGTGTGCAGGCGGGTGAATTGCGGGTCGGCGGCGATGCAGCCGGTGATGTTGTTGGGGGCCGCGACAAGGCGGAACTGCGCGGTCACGTCCTGCGCCAGGGCGATGGCGGGCAGCAGGACCGCGAAGGCAAGGCAGGCAGCGCGCGCGGCGACGGTCATGGCGGTTTCCTCCAGTGGCCGGCCGAGGCCAGCGCCGCCACTCTACCGCTCCGTCGTGGGCGCGTCGCGTCAGTCCTTGGACGCGAGCAGCCGGTACGCCAGGCCGGCGATGGCCCCGCCGACGATGGGCGCCACCCAGAACAGCCAGAGCTGATCCAGCGCCGCGCCGCCCACGAACAGCGCCGGCGCCGTGCTGCGTGCGGGATTGACCGAGGTATTGGTGACCGGAATGCTGACGAGGTGGATCAGGGTGAGGCAGAAGCCGATCGCCAGCCCTGCCGACGCCGCGTGAGCGCGCCGGTCGGTGGCGGCCACGATCACCGTCACGAAGCCGAAGGTCATGACGACCTCGATGACCGCCGCGGCGAGCAGGCCGTACTTGCCCGGCGAATGCTCGCCATAGCCGTTGGTGGCGAAGCTGCCGATGTCGGCGCCGGCCTTGCCGGTGGCCACGACATAGAGGATCGCCGCGCCGGCGATGCCGCCCAGCACTTGGGCGATCACATATTGCACGACATCGGTCCACGGGAAGCGCTTGCTGAAGGCGAGGCCAACGGTCACCGCCGGATTGAAATGGCCGCCCGACACCGGGCCCAGGGCATAGACCATGGTGAGCACGGTGAGGCCGAAAGCCAGGGCGACACCGGCGAAGCCGATGCCGAGCTGGGGAAAGCCCGCCGCGAGAACCGCGCTGCCGCAGCCGCCCAGCACCAGCCAGGCGGTTCCCAGAAATTCGGCATAGAGACGATTGGCAATCGGCATGATTGTTTCTCCCCCGGGTTTCTCTCGCCGATTTTACAGTAATTCGGTCCGGAACGCCCGTTCCGCTTATCCACTGCACTGCACATGCGAAGCGTCATCAAAGCGACACCGCGCATTCATGTGCGGCCCCTAGCGTGCGACCCTCCAAAGGGGAGTTCGCACCATGTTCCTGCGTCGCCGCCGTCTGATCGCCGCCTCCGGCCTCGCCGCCGCCAGCGCCGCCCTGCCGCGCGTGGCCATCGGCCAGGCCGACCGCCGGCCCAGCATCACCATCGCGGTCCAGCAGATCTCCAACAGCGCCTCGCTGGAGCCCCTGCGCGAGCAGTCCAACGTGGGCTCGCGCAGCTTCTCCTTCATTTTCGAGACGCTGATCATGCAGAACCTCATGGGCCAGCTCGAGCCGGTGCCGGGCCTGGCCGAGAGCTGGAAGCGCCTCGACGAGCGCACCGTCGAGCTGGCGCTGCGCAAGGGCGTAAAATTCCACAATGGCGACGAGATGACGGCCGACGACGTGGTCTTCACCTTCAGCCGCGAGCGCATGTTCGGGCCGGACTACGACATCACCAGCACCAAGACGCTGTTCACCTCGGTGCTGGTCCGCGATTCGGTCGAGGGCAAGAAGCTGCCGCCGGAAGTGCCGGCGGTCGCCAAGCGGAGCTTCCCGGCGCTCGAGAAGGTCGAGGCGATCGACAAGTACACCGTGCGCTTCACCAACCGCACGCCCGACGTCACCCTGGAAGGCCGCATCGGCCGCCTGGGCAGCGACATCATCAGCCGCCGCGCCTACGAGGAGGCCAGGACCTGGATGGACTGGGCGCGCGCGCCGGTGGCGACCGGGCCCTACAAGGTGCGCGAGTTCCTGGTCGACCAGTCGCTGCTGCTCGACGCCCACGACGACTACTGGGGCGGCCGGCCGCCCCTCAAGAGCGTCAGGCTGGTCGTGGTTCCCGAAGTGGCGAGCCGCATCAATGGTTTGCTGGCGGGCCAGTTCGATTTCATCTGCGACGTGCCGCCCGACCAGATCCCGGGCATCGAGAAGAACGCCAGGTTCGAGGTTTTAGGCAGCCCGATCGCCAACCACCGCCTGACGGTGTTCGACAACCACCATCCCACCCTGGTCGATCCGCGCGTCCGCCAGGCCTTCAGCCATGCGATCGACCGCCAGGCCATCGTCGACAGCCTGTGGTCGGGCCGCACGCGGGTGCCGGCCGGGCTGCAGTGGGAATTCTACGGCCCGATGTTCGTCGAGAACTGGACGGTGCCGGACTACGATCCCGCCAAGGCCAAGGCGCTGCTGAAGGCCGCCAACTACAAGGGCGACCCGATCCCCTACCGCCTGCTCAGCAACTACTACACCAACCAGGTGGCGACGGCGCAGGTGCTGGTCGAGATGTGGCGCCAGGCGGGACTGAACGTGCAGATCGAGATGCGCGAGAACTGGCAGCAGATCTTCGAGGGCAACGGCCAGCGCGCGGTGCGCGACTGGTCGAACAGCGCGGGCTTCAACGACCCGATCTCCTCGATCGTGGCCCAGCACGGACCGCAGGGCCAGCAGCAGCAGACGGGCGAATGGACCAACGCGGAGATGAACAAGCTCTCCGACGCCATGGAGATCGAGACCGACATGACCAAGCGCAAGGCGATGTTCAAGCGCATGCTGGAGATCTGCGAGCGCGAGGATCCGGCCTACACCGTGCTGCACCAGAACGCGACCTTCACCGCCAAGCGCAAGGACATCGGCTGGAAGGCCTCGCCCTCCTTCGCGATGGAGTTCCGCGCCGTCAATTTCAGCACTTGAGGCTGGAGCGGATTCCGATCGAATCGGAATCATGTCATTGCTGGGGGCGCGCCACTCCAGTGGCGCGTCAGGTTCTTCCGGAGCGCGGGCGTCCCGCCCGCTCATGATCTTGAGCGGGCGGGACGCCCGCGCTCCAGAAGAGCATGAGAAGACGCGCCACTGGAGTGGCGCGCCCCCAGCGCATCTCGCGTTACTCGATGCCGAGGTAGACCTTCTGGACGTCGGGATTGTGCGCCATCTCCCGCGCCGGTCCCTGCAGCACGGTGCGGCCGACCTGCAATACATAAGCGTGCTGGGCCGCCTCGAGCGCCAGATCGACCGACTGCTCGGCGAGCAGGATGGTCTGGCCGTCTTTGTGCAGGGCGGCGAAGGCGTCGTACATGGCATCGACGATGGCGGGCGCCAGGCCGAGGCTGGGCTCGTCGAGCAGCAGCAGCTCGGGCTCGCTCATCAGGGCGCGGCCGACCGCCAGCATCTGGCGCTCGCCGCCCGACATGGTGCCGGCGCGCTGGACACGGCGCTCGGCCAGCCGCGGGAACACCGCATAGACGCGCTCGAGCAGCCGCGGGATGCGCTTGCGGTCGCTGAGCGGCGTGGCGCCCAGCAGCAGATTGTTCTCGACGCTCTGCTGGGTGAACAGCCGCCAGCCTTCCGGCGACAGCGCCAGGCCCTTACGCACGATGGCATAGGCGGGCTGGCCGGCGATGTTCTCGCCGTGGAATTCCACCTTGCCGGCCGACACCGGCACGATGCCGGCGACGGCGTTCAGCGTGGTGGTCTTGCCGGCGCCGTTGGAGCCCAGCAGGGCCACGACCGATCCCTTGGGCACTTCGAGCGAGACGTCGGCCACGCCGATCAGGTCGCCGTAGCGCACTTCGAGATGCTCGATCCTGAGCAGCAGGGTCACGGGCCCTCCGCGTGCCGCACCTTGCGGCGGCCGAGATAGGCCTCGATCACCTTGGGATCGCTGGTGACCTCGCGCGGCGTGCCGCGCGAGATCTCGCGACCCTGATGGAACACCACGACCTTGCGCGCGAGCGAGACGATCACTTCCATGATGTGCTCGACGATCACGATGGTGATGCCGCCGCCATGGATGCGGCGCACCAGCTCGATCGCCTCGCGCACCTCGGTGGGCGTCAGCCCGGCCATCGCCTCGTCGAGCAGCAGCGCCTTGGGCTCGGAGGCGAGCGCGCGGGCGATCTCCAGCCGCTTGCGGCCGGGCGTGCCGAGACTTTTAGCCGGCGAATCGGCCAGAGGACCGAGGCCGACGCGCTCGAGCACGCTGCGCGCCTTGGCGCGCGCGTCGCGGGCGTTGGGATGGCGCAGCAGGGCGCCGATGGTGGCGTTGTCGAGCACCGACATCGAATCGAAGGTGAGCGGCACCTGGAAGCTGCGTGCCAGCCCGAGCCGCGCCCGCGCCTCGGGCGGCAAGGCCGTCACATCGGTGCCGTCGAAGACGACGGTGCCGGACGTCACCGGCAGATCGCCGGTCAGGCAATTGAAGAAGGTCGACTTGCCGGCGCCGTTCGGCCCGATCAGGCCCAGGATCTCGCCTTCCTCGACGGCGACCGAGGCGTTGTCGACGGCCTTGAAGGCGCCGAACGCCTTGGTGACGTCCCTGGCTTCAATCAGCATGGCCACTCACCGCTGTGGTCTTGGCGGGAGGATCGCGGCGGGCCGGCCGCCGTTCGAACAGCGACAGCAGCCCGCTCGGCAGAAAACGGGCGATGATCACGATGATGGCGCCGTAGGCCAGGAAGGTGAGGCCGGCGCCCTGCCCGCCCAGCAGGCTGTTGGAGATTTCCTCCAGCGGCACCAGGATCAGGGCGCCGATCAGCGGACCGAACAGCTGGCCCGCGCCGCCCAGGGCTGCCATCACCACCAGCTTGACCGAGATCAGGATGCCGAAGCCCGATTCGGGATCGATGAAGCCGAACATGGTGAGATAGAGCGAGCCCGCCAGCGCGGTGAAGGCGGCGCTCAACATGTAGGCGTAGAGCTTGTAGCGGCCGGCCGACACGCCCAGCGAGCGCGCCGCACGCTCGCTGTCCTTGATGGCGCGCAGGTAGAAGCCCATGCGGCCGCGCTCGATCCACCAGGTGAGTCCCAGCAGGCCCAACAGCACGGCGAGGAAGATGTAGTAATAGGGCGTGGCCGAGATGAAGGAGAGGTCGAGCACGCTGCGCGGCACCGGCGGCCCGCTCAGGCCCTGCGCGCCGCCCAAAAAATCGCTGGTCGAGCTCAGCACCCGCACCAGCTCGGCGACGGCGATGGTCGCCATGCTGAAATAGTGACCCGAGAGCCTGAGCGTCGGCACGCCGATCACCGCGGCGATGCCGACGCTGATCGCCATGCCGAGCGGCGCGCCGGCGATCGGCGGCCAGCCGAGATGGGTGTAGGCGACCACCGCCGAGTAGGCACCGACGCCGAAGAACACCGAATGGCCGACCGACACCTGCCCGGCATAGCCGCCGACGATGTTCCACGCCGAGGCGCCGATGGCGGCCAGCAGGACGAGCGCGCCCAGCCGGCCATAGACCGGCGAGTTGCCGGCCAGCAGCGGATAGACCAGCACCAGCACCAGAAACGCCAGCTGGAGGATGCGGCGCGGACTCATGCCTTGCCCATCAGGCCCTGCGGCCGGAACCACAGCACCAGCACGAACAGCACGTAGACGATGACGTCCTTGTAGACCGGGCCGATCAGATAGGCCGACAGCGATTCGACGACGCCGATCAGCAGCCCCGCGACCAGCGCGCCTAAAACGCTGCCGAAGCCGCCCAGCGAGACCGTGACGAAGGCCACGATGGCCAGCGTCTCGCCCACGGTCGGCGACGTATAGAAGAAGGTGGCGATCAGGGCGCCGGCGATGCCGGTCGCGCCACCGGCCAGGGCCCAGGCGAGCGCCTGCATGCGCTGCGGCCGGATGCCCATGAGCTGCGCCGCGGTCGCATCCTCCGACACCGCCAGCATGCGGCTGCCCAGCGCCGTGCGGGTCAGCATGAGATGCAGCAAGAGCGTGACGCCCAGGCCGACGACGCCGGCCAGCACGCGCGGGCCGTCGAAGCGGATGCCGCCCAGCACGAACGAGCCGCCGATCAGCGTGTCGGGCAGGGTCCTGAAGTTGGCGCCGAAGGTCCAGAAGGCGGCATAGCGCAGGAACAGCGCCAGCCCGAAGGTGCCCAGGATCTGCGCCAGCATCGGCCCCTTCATGATGTGGCGGACCAGCAGGAAGTAGGCGACGACGCCCAGGGTGGCGATCAGGATGGCGGCGACCGGCACCGAGGCCCACGGCCCGCCGCCCAGCGCCGTCCAGATCACGACGGCGCTGTACATGCCCAGCATGACGAAGTCGCCGTGCGCGAAATTGACGACGTTCATCATGCCCCAGATCAGGGTCAGGCCGGACGAGAAGAGCGCGTAGACCGCGCCCAGCAGCAGCCCGCTGACCACGACCTGCAGGAGCGTCATCGACATCTTATGACGCCGCCTGCGCCGAGTGCTGCCTACCAGCCCTTGTAGGGAAGGATGACCTCGGTCGTCGCACGGTCCTTCGGAAAGATCGCGAGGTACTGGCCGCCGCGCATCTGGGTGACCAGGCTGGAGCCCAGGATGTTCTGGCCCTTGTCGTCGAACTTCACGCCGTCATAGCCCGGCACCATCTGGTCGGCCTTGAGGTCGGTGGCCTTGAGCGCGTCGCGGATCTTGGCCGGATCGGTCGAGCCCGCGCGGTTGATGGCGTCGGCCATCACCAGGAAGCCTTCGAGGCCGCGCGCCGAGACGTCGTCGAGATCGGCACCGCCGCTCTTCTTCTTGTAGAGCTCGTTGAACAGGTAGGGCACGGTGCCCGGCTTGCCGCCGGCGAAGGCCGAGCGGTTGACCATGCCCTCGACCGACGCGGCCATGGTCTTGACGAACGACGGGTCGTTGAAGCCCGCGTCGTCGGCGATCATGATGCCGGGCTTCCAGTTCAGCTCCTTCATGGTCTTGGCGTAGAGGATCGCGTCCGAGGTGTAGGAGATGAAGATCAGGACGTCGGGATTCTTCTCCTTGAGCTGCAGCACCTGCGGCTGCACGTCGGTCGAATTGGCCGAGTAGGAGATGTTCTGGGTGATCGAAAGACCGTCCTTGCCGAACACCTCGGCGATGACGCTGGCGACCGAATTGCCGTACT
>DATHNU010000459.1:0-2238 GCA_035485695.1 Reyranella sp.
GCTCGAGATGGTGACGATGCGCCCGCCGCCCGCCTGCTTCATGCCGGGCGCCACGGCTCGGGCGAACAGGAAGCAGCCCAAAAGGTTGGCATCGACGATGGCCGAAAAGTCCTCCGGCGAGACCTCTTCGATAGGCTTGGGTTGCCGCCCCAGCACGCCGCCCGCGACGTAGACCAGGACGTCGATGTTGCCGCCGGCCTGCTTGACGACCGCTTCGATGGTCGACGGCCGGGTGACGTCGACCGCGAGGGCCTTGATGCGGTCACCGGGCTCGATCTCGGCCACCAGGCGATCGCAGGCCAGCACGGAGGCGCCGTCGTTGGCAAAGGCGCGGGCGATTGCACGGCCGATGCCGCGCGCGGCGCCCGCGACGATGACAGTCTTGCCGTCAAAACGGATGTCCATCGTCAGGCCAGCTCGTCGAAGGCGGTTTCCTTGAGACCCCAGATGACGGCTGTCGAGACCACGGCGGCGGCGATCAGATAGTAGCTGTGCACCGTGGGCGAGCCGAAGCGCTCGATCAGCCAGATAGAGATGTAGGGTGCGAAGCCGCCGAAGAGGGCGACGGACAGCGCATAGCCCGAGGTCATCCAGGTCGATCGGCTGCGGGTCGGGAAAATCTCGGCGATCGCGGCGGGTCCGGCGCCGGAGAACATCGAGATCAGCAGCGCGAACAGGATCTGAACGGCGATCAGCATGCCGAACGAGACGCTGCCCGAGGCGAGGTAGGTGAACAGGGGATAGGGCACGATGATGAAGGCGATGCAGCAGCCGATCAGCAGCGGCTTGCGGCCGTGGTGATCCGAGAGGTGTCCCATCACTGGAATGGCCACCACTAGCACCACGAGGCCGATCGTGTTGGACCACAGCGCCGAAGCGGCGCTGAGCTTCATGTATTTCTGCGTCCAGGTCGGCATGTAGTTCAGCAGGACGTAGAAGCACACCGTCCAGACGATGGTGAAGCCGAAGGCGCGGACGGCCAGCGCAAAGCCGCTCGGACCGGACTTGGGCAGGGCGTTCTGCTGCGCGACGCGGACATAGGCCGGCGTCTCGTCGATCCGGCGGCGCATGTAGATGCCGACCGGTCCCAGCAAGCCGCCGACCAGGAAGGGCACCCGCCAGCCCCAGCTGTCCATGGTGGCGGGGTCGAGCCAGCTGTTCAGCAATGCAGCGAAGCCCGAGCCCAGCAGCAGGCCGCCGACCACGCTCATCTGCTGGAAGCTGCCGAACAGGCCGCGGCGTCCGGCCGGCGCCCATTCGACGATGAACGATGTCGAGCCGCCCCATTCGCCGCCGGCCGAGAAGCCCTGCATCAGCCGCGCCACGACCAGCAGCAACGGGGCCACGAAGCCGATGGTGGCGTAGGTCGGCAGGATGCCGATCAGCACGGTGCCGGCGGCCATCAGGAAGATGGTGAGCAAGAGCGCCGCCTTGCGGCCGTGGGTATCGCCCATGCGGCCGATCACGATGCCGCCGACCGGTCGGGCAAGAAAGCCCAGGCCGAAGGTCAGGAAGGTCGAGAGCAGCGCCGTGACCTCGTCCTGGCCGGGGAAGAACTTCCGGGCGATGATTGTCGCGACATAGGCGTAGACGCCGAAATCGTACCATTCGAGCACATTGCCGATCACGGCGGCGCTCACCGCCTTGCGGCTCTGGGCCGAGGTGGGTGCGCCGATCGATACTGCGGTCATGACGGAATCCCCCGAACAAGCCGCCCCCGCGGCCATCGGACGGGAATGCTACACGGAAATTACAGCTCGTGGCGACTCTTGCTGGGGGCGCGCCACTCGAGTGGCGCGATCTTTCGGTGCATCGACGAAGACGCGCGACTGGAGTCGCGCGCGCCCAGCGTCACACCCGGATCACCTTGCCCGGGTTCATGATGTTCTGCGGATCGAGCGCACGCTTGATCGCGCGCATCGTGTCGAGTTCGATCTTGCTGCGGTAGTGGGCAAGCTCGTCGACCTTGAGCTGACCGATGCCATGCTCGGCCGAGATCGAGCCGCCATGGCCCACAACCAGGTCGTAGACCGCGCTGCTGATCGCCTCGGCATGCGCCATGAAACGGGGCTTGTCCCAGCCCGGCGGCGACTGGCAATTGAAGTGGATGTTGCCGTCGCCGACATGGCCGAACGGCACCGGCCGGCACCCCGGCAGTGCTTTCTTCATCGCCAGAAGACCCTCCTTCATGAAGGCGGGGATCTTGCTCACCGACACCGAGACGTCGTGCTTGATCGA
>DATHNU010000460.1:0-4471 GCA_035485695.1 Reyranella sp.
CTCGTGCGCCAGCACGCAATAGCCTCGCATGACGCTCCGTGGCACCGAATCGTAGCCCTCCCACGACGTGTCGGAGATGATGGTCCAGCCCTTCTCCCGGGACCGGCGCCGGCACTCGGCGACGGCGGTGTCATAGTCGCCGTCGATCCTGATCACCTCGGCGCCGCGGGCGCGGATCGCCGCTTCCTTCTCGGCACTGGTGAATTTCGGCAGGAACACGACGCAGCGATTGCCGAACAGCCGGGCGCCGGCGGCGACCGACCGGCCATGGTTACCCGAGCTCGCCGTGGCGAAGGTGAATTTCGACGTGATCTCACGATGCTTGCCGTTCATCAGCTCGGCGAAGCTCGTGCTGGCGCGACCAGCCGCGCCGACCGCGCTGGAGAGTTCACTGTAGATGGCGAAAACCCCGCCCAGCGCCTTGAAGGCACCGAAGCCGAAGCGCTGGCTTTCGTCCTTGACGCGGACTTCGCCGAGACCAAGTCGTGCGGCGAGGGCCGGCAGTTCATGGAGCGGCGTGGGCTTGTGTCTGGGGCATTCCGTCAGCATGTCGCAGAGCTCGGGAATGCCGTCGGGATCGACCACGAATCGCTGCTCGCCGCCGAAGGCAAGGCCCGGCCCGACGCGGGGATTTTCGGCCAACCAGGGAGGAACCATGCGCGGTCATAGCATGGTCGGCCGCGCCAAGATCGCCTAAGCTGGCCCAAACGGAGAGAAGCCATGAAGGTGAACGTCGAAGTGAGCTGCACGCCGGAGGAGGCGCGCGCCTTTTTCGGCCTGCCCGACATCAAGCCGATGCAGGATCGCATCATGGGCGAGATCGAGGAGCGGCTGCGCTCCAGCCTGAGCGCCATGAACCCCGAGACGGTGTTCAAGACCTGGCTGCCGGCCTCCATGCAGGGCATGGAACAGATGCAGCAGATGCAACAGGCGTTCTGGTCACAACTCGCCAACATCGCCACCAGTTCCGGCGGCGGCAAGAAGGAATGAAACGGCCATGAGTCAGCGTGAAAAAGAGTCCGATCCCAAGCCCTACTACGAAGCCCATGTTTTTTGCTGCACCAACCGGCGCCCGGCGGGCCATCCGCGCGGTTGCTGCGCGGAGAAGGGCAGCGAGGATTTGCGCGATTATATGAAAGGCCGGGCCAAGGACCTCGGCCTCAAGAACGTGCGCATCAACAGCGCCGGCTGCCTCGACCGCTGCGAGCTCGGACCGAGCGTGGTGATCTATCCCGAAGGCGTCTGGTATTCCTGCGCGACCAAGGAAGACATCGACGAGGTACTGCAGACGCATCTGGTGAAGGGCGACCGGGTCGAGCGCCTGATGCTGCAGACCGCCGACAAGCTGCCGAAGCACCGCGTCAAGGTGTGAGCGCTTTTCCTCTCGCCTTTCATGTTCCTCTCCCCCGCTAGGGGGAGAGGCTAGGTGAGGGGGCATCGAAGACCGTGCGCAACCCCCTCACCCAACCTCTCCCCCTAGCGGGGGAGAGGAGAATGAAGGGAGGGAGGAAGCGAGCACACACCTCCCAATTTGCTATTCCACCAATTCAGCCAGCCGCCGGATGATCCGTGTCGGCTTGGCCGTGGCATGTGCCGGTACGCCCGCTTCGAAGGGGTCGTACCAGATGCCGCACATGCCGAGGCGCTGCGGCGCCACGACTTCCCATTCGTAATTGTCGCCAACCATCCAGGCGTCACCGGGATCGACCTCGAGCCGCTCCAGCGCGTGGCGGTAGACCGCGAGCTCGGGCTTGCCCTGGCCGAACTCGCCTTCGATCTGGATATGGTCGAAGCGATGGCCGAGATCGAAGCGCACGATCTTGTCGCGTTGCGTCTCGGCCGCGCCGTTGGTGACCAGGGCGAGCTTGACACCGGCCTGGCGCAAGGCGTCGACGGTGGCGTGGGCGTCGGGATAGAGCTTGTATTCGTCGCGCCGCATCTTGGTGAAGGCATCGGCGATGCGATCGGCCAGCGCCTCGTCGGCGCGTCCGAGCCTGGCGAGGCCGCGCCGCACCGAGAGCCGCCGGGCGCCCGCAATGTCGAGCCGCCACTTGGCGGCGGCATGCGAATCGGACCAGAAGGCGCGTGCCTCGTCCATGACGGCCACGCGCACCCGTTCGATCGTCTCGGCATCGTGCGCGTTGAGGTGAGCGGCGAACGCCGTGAGCAGGCGCCGCCAGGCATCCTCCGGCTGGGCGTAGGCCCGGATCAGCGTGTCGTCGAGATCGAACAGGATGGCGCGAGGCAGGGCCGGCATGTCGCTCAGTTCGTCGGGCGCACGAAAGTGGTGGGAGCCGGGCTCACGACCGTGCCGCGGTTGGCTTGCACCTCGATCACGGCCAGGGCGCGTTCCGAACGGCCGTCGGGCAGGAAACGGAAGATGCCGTCGACCCCGGACCAGCCGTTGGGATTGGTGATCGCCTCGGCGGAGAAATCGCCGCCTGGCTTCAGCCGCGCCAGATTGCCGGCGAGCGCCACGCCGTCATAGGCAAGCGTGGCCAGACGATTGGGCGGCCGGCCATAGGTGGCGAGGAAGCGGCGCTCGAAGTCGGCGCGGCGCGCCGGATCGGGCGCGGCATACCAGGCGCCGCGCGCCATCGCGTCGGAGCCGACATTGGGCACATCCCACACGCCGGTGCCGATGAACTGGACGGACTTGTTGTCGAGGCCGGCGGCGCCCAGCGCGGCCAAGGCGGTCGAGAGGCGAGGCGGCGCCACCGGCACCAGGATGGCCAGCTTGCCATCGCCCTTGAGCGCGCCGGCAAGACGTTTGGCGGACGTCACGAGGTCGGCGCTGTTGGGATCATAGAGCTCGACCCCGGCAACCGTGGCACCCCGTATGGTCGCCTGGCTTTCGAGCGCGCGGACCATCTGCTCGCCGTAGGACGTCTGCGGCGCGAAGGCGGCGAAACGCCTGATGCCGGACTCGACGGAATAATCGACCACGCGGCGCACCTGCGGCGGGGCTGCGATGCCCATGATCCAGACTCCGCGCTGCGCGGCAGTCTCGTCGTTGGAGAAGGACACGACGTTGGCGCCGCCTTGCGCCACCAGGGGGGCCAGCGCCTTGGCCGACGTGCCGAACAGCGGGCCCAGCACCATCGCCACGCCGTCGCTGCGCGCCTTGCGATAGGCCTCCATGGCGGTCTCGGCGCTGTCGCCGCTGTCGTAGGCGGCCAGCGCCAGTTCCTTGGCGCCGGTGTCGAAAAGCGCCATTTCCGCTGCCTGCTGCATGGCCTGGCCGATCGGGGCCGCGCTACCGCTCAGCGGCAGCAGGAGTGCGATGCGCGTCTTGCCTGACGGTGTGACCGGTGAGCCCACCGACGCCTTGACGGTCGTGGTTGGGGCGGCCGGCGTGCTAGTCTGTGGTTGCTCGCCGCACGCTCCCAGCAGAAAAGCAGTGGCGGCAAGCGCAAAGAGGGACTGGCGCATCGGCGCGAAACTCCGGCGAACGGCTCAAATGGACGGTAACGAGCGATCACAAGCTAGCGATGGGCAGGCGTCGCGTAAACCACCGCCGCTGGTGCCGGGGCTGCATATTGTCGCCACGCCGATCGGCAACCTGCGCGACATCACGTTGCGCGCTCTCGACGTCCTGCGCGAAGCCGACCTGATCGCCTGCGAGGATACGCGTGTGTTCGCCAAGCTCGCCAGCCATTACGGCATTGCCGCTCCCACAGTGGCCTACTCCGATGCCACGCAGGATGCCGCCGAGCCCAAGATCGTGCGGGCGCTCGCCGCCGGCAAGCGGGTGGCGCTGGTCTCCGACGCCGGCATGCCGTTGATCTCCGATCCCGGCTATCGCCTGGTCCGCGCCGCCCTTGCCGCGGACCACGTCGTGACCTCTGCGCCCGGCGCCTCTGCCGTCCCCATGGCGTTGGCGCTCTCGGGCCTGCCGACCGACCGCTTTTTCTTCGGCGGTTTCCTGCCGGCCAAGGAAAGCGAACGTCGCCGTGCCATCGCCTCGGCCGCCGCCGTGCCGGCCACCCTCGTGTTTTTCGAAGCGCCGCACCGTCTTGCCGCTTCGCTCGTCGATCTCGCCGAGCTTTTGGGCCCCAGGCCCGCGGCCATCGCGCGCGAGCTCACCAAGCTCTTCGAGGAAGTGCGCCGCGCGCCGCTCACCGAACTTGCGCGGCACTATGCCCAACACCCCGACGTGAAGGGAGAAATTGCCGTCGTGATCGGACCGCCGGGCGAGACCGAAGCGCCGGCCGCCGAACGGCTCGATGAAGCGCTGCGCGGGGCGATGGCCGGCGCCTCTGTCAAGGATGCGGCCGCTGAGGTGGCGGCGCGCTATGGCCTCAAACGCCGCGACGTCTATGCCCGCGCGCTCGAGTTGAAACGCGAGGCGGTCTCGTGACGACCGAGACCCGCCAGGCGGCCCACCGGCTGGGGCATGTCGCGGAGTGGCGCGCGGTGTGGCGGCTCCGACTCGCCGGCTATTCGATCCTGGCCCGGCGCTACAAGACCA
>DATHNU010000461.1:0-2224 GCA_035485695.1 Reyranella sp.
CGGCCTGCGCCGGCCGTTCGCCGTCGATGCGCAGCGGGTTGGCGATGACGCGCAGGCTGCCCTTCACCGGATGCGGCACGGCCGAGACCATGGCCGCCTCGCGCGCAAAGCCGCTGTCGAGCGCCTGGTCGAGCCGGTAGACCGGCGCCGCCGGCAGGAGACCGTTGAACTCTTCCAGCCACTCCGCGGTCGTGCGCGTGCGGAACGTTGGATCGAGCGCGTCGGTGAGCACGGCGCGGTTCACGGCGCGCGTATTGGGATCGGCAAAGCGCGGATCGGCCAAAAGCTCATCGCGGCCCATCGCCTTGGCCAGCGACAGCCAGAACTTCTGGGTCATGCACATGATGAAGATCCAGCCGTCCTTGGTGGGGAAGGTCTGGACCGGCGCCAGCGACAGGTGCGCGCTGCGCGGCACCCGGGGCGAGACGTCGCCCTCATTGAGGTACCAGACGCCGGGATAGGTGAGCTGATGCATGGCCACATCGTAGAGGCAGGTCTCGACGTCGCAGCCCTCGCCCGTCGCACGTGCGCGCAGCAGGCAGCTCAGCAGGCCGACGATGCCCGTCAGGCCGCTCATGCTGTCGATCATCGACACACCGACGCGGGTCGGCGGACCGTCGGGCTCGCCGGTCAGCTCCATCAATCCGGCTTCGGCCTGCATCAGGAAATCATAGCCCGGCCAGTCCGAGCGTTCGTTGGCGCGGCCATAGGCCGAGATGTGCAGGCAGACGATCGAAGGCTTCAGATGTTGCAGGCTCGCATAGTCGATGCCGAGCTTGGCCGGCTGCGTGCCGCGCAGGTTGTTGACCACGCAGTCGGCGGTCTTCACCAGCACCTCGAACTGCCGCCTGCCCTCCGTCGACTTGATGTCGAGGGTCACGCTCTTCTTGCCGAGGTTCCAGGCCTGGAAATATTCACTGTCCGCCGTTCCGAGCTTGTAGGGGCCTACATGGCGCGACGGATCGCCATCGGGGGCTTCGACCTTGATCACTTCCGCCCCCAGCTCGGCCAGGAACATGGTGCCGTAGGGTCCGGCGCCGAACTGCTCGAGGGTCAGCACGCGCACGCCCTGCAGCGGTTTGGCGCTCATAGGACGGCGTGCCGCTTGATCCATTGCCGCGCGATGATGATGCGCTGCATCTCGTTGGTGCCCTCGCCGATGCACGTCAGGGGTGCGTCGCGGTAGAGGCGCTCGATGTCGTACTCCTTGGAGTAGCCGTAGGCGCCGTGGATGCGCATCGATTCGATGCTGTTTTCCAGCGCTGCTTCCGAAGAGAAGTATTTCGCCATGCCGGCCTCGAGGTCGCAGCGCTCGCCGCGGTCGAAGGCGTCGGCGGCATCGAGCGTCAGCAGTCGCGCGGCGCGGGCGCGCGTCGCCATTTCGCCCAGCTTGAGCTGGATCGCCTGGTGCTCGCAGATCGGCTTGCCGAAGGTCTTGCGGATCTGGGAGTAGCTGGTGGCAAGCCGCAGCGCGCCCTCGGCGATGCCGACGCCGCGCGCCGCGACATTGATGCGGCCCAGTTCAAGGCCGCCCGCCACCTGGGTGAAGCCGCGGCCCTCGACCTCGCCGATCAGATGATCGGCCGGCACGCGGTAGTCCTCGAAGATCAGCTCCGCTGAATCGATCGACTTGTAGCCCAGCTTCTCGAGCTTGCGGCCGACCCGGAAGCCCGGCCCCTTGGGGGCGATGAACAGGCTCATGCCGGAATAGCGCGGCTGGGCTTGCGGGTTGGTCTTGACCAGCAGCGCAAAGCACGAGCCCTCGATGCCGTTGGAGATCCAGGTCTTGGTGCCGTTCAGCACGTAGTGATCGCCATCGCGCCGCGCGACCAGCCGGATCGCCTGCAGGTCGGTGCCGGCGTCGGGCTCGGTGAGCGCCAGGCCGCCGCGCACCTCGCCCGTGGCGAGCCTGGGCAGCCAGTGGCGCTTCTGCGGTTCGGTGCCGAACTTCTCGATGGCAAGCGCCAGCATGAGATGGGAGTTGAAGATGCCGGTGAGCGCCATCCATACCGACGACACGCGCATCACGATCTCGGCATAGGTGCGCGCCGGCAGGCCGAGGCCGCCATAGTCGGGGCTCACCGTGGCCCCGAACAGGCCGAGCGCCTTCATCTGCTCGACGAGCTCGGCCGGCCAGCGGTCGGCATGGTCGAATTCCTTGACCCTGGGCGCCACCTCGCGTTCGACCCAGCGGTCGATGGTGGCCAGAAGCTGCGCTTCGTCG
>DATHNU010000462.1:0-2694 GCA_035485695.1 Reyranella sp.
CACACGATGCCCCTGATCTTGCGCCGCATGGCCCCGCGCCGGAGCATCGAGGCCGAGAGGCCGGTGACGAGGTGGAAGCCGACGGCGGCGGTCTGGAAGGCGTCGGCGCCGTGCGAGTGCGGCCCTGGCCCGTGCACCGGCTGGCCCATCGCGCTCTTGTGGTAGCCGCGCAGCATGGCGAGGCCGGTCTTGCATTTGGCGGCGTCGAAATAGGCCGTGCCGAGCATGGCGCGCGAGGCGTGGATGCCGTCCTCTTTCGAGCGGATGCGCGGCACCGGGATGATCGGCTCGTCGCTCGGGATCAATTCCGAGAGCGTGGCGCGGCGGCTCCTGGCCGACGAGATTTCGCGCGCCTCGACATCGTGCGGCAGGAGGTGGCAGCGATAGTGGAAGCCGCCCGCGACCTTCTTGTCGCGCACCACCTTGGTCCAATGCTCGAACCCTTTGCCGACGCCCATCTCGTAGTCGATGAAGTGGACCTCGCGGCCGACCATCTGCCACCACCAGATCGAGCAATAGTCATGCACGCCGAGGTCCCATGAGGTGATGACCGGCGCGGCGAGGTCGACCGGCACCGCGCAGACGCGGCCTTGCAGGGCCATGGCGTTGAGCTGGTCGGCGAAGTAGGCGCCCTCGACCGGCGCGTCGAACGAGCATTCCATCTCGCGCGCGTACTCGTCGGGGCTCATGTCCTGGGTGAGTTCTTTGGCCTCGCCGTAGGACAGCGCGTCCTCGCCCGTCTCGCTCAACGGGATGAGGAACACGTCCCACCGGTCGGGGTCGGCCTCGGCGCGCAGGCGCAGCGTGTTGAAGTGATCATCGCCGTTCGAGGTGCCTGACACGATCGCCCAGCCGCCATAGTCGGCGAGCGCCGGGCGGACGACGGTCGAAAACACGGTCTTTTGCAGCAGCGGGTATTCGTCGAGGGCGATGCCGTCGAAATACATGCCGCGCATGCGCTCGTAGGCGGCGCTGCCGCCGTAGAGCTTAATGATCGCGCCGTTGTGCGGCATCACGATCGCCAGTTCGCCTTCGAGGAAGCGCACGCCCTCGATCGGGGCGGTGTATTGCTTCAGGTAGGCCCAGACGAGGTCCTTGGCCTGCTCGAACGAGGGGCCGACGTAGCCGTAGCGCGGCGGCGGCCATTGCCTGGGGTTGAGGTAGGCGGCGCGCACCAGATGGTTGGCGATGGCGACCGTCTTGCCAGCGCGGCGGTGGCAGCACGCGAAAATCCAGCGCTTCTGCGAGGCGTGCAGGGCGAGGAAATGCTTGCGCGGCCGATAGGGGATGACCAGCGGCGCGTCATCGGCGCCGCTGGAATTGTCGTTGGCGAAGGTCAATCGTGCGGAGCGGGATGCGGCCCCTCGGCGACGACGACCTTCCACTCCTGGGCCTCAGGCCGCCAGACGGCGACGACGATCTGATCGGCGATGTCCTGGGGCGGCGGGGGCAGCTCCTCGCCGCTCGGCGGGACCCAGGGATGCGCCGGGCCGATGTCGTCAATGCCCAGCTCGGGCGGCAGGCCCTGGTCGGGATGCTCCTCGCCGACGCCGTAGCCGGGGTCGACAGGGCGGCCAGGGCGGCTGATGGGATGGGTGGGGCGGGGAGGCCTGCCGGAGCCTGGAGGCCTATTGCCGGGGCGCGGAGGGCGGCCGGGCAGGCCCTGGTCAGGGTACTCGTCGCCGCCGGTGTCGGGCAGGCCCTGGTCAGGATAGGCGGGGAGGCCGTGATCGGGGTGGCCGGGATGATAGATCGGATGCTCGGGCGAGCCGCCGGAGCCGCCGCCGGGCAGGCCCTGATCCGGATGGTGGCCGAGGCCGGGGGGAGCGTCGCCGAGCGGGATGATCAATGCAATTTGTGCGCGTGCCATGGGGAAGCCTCCTTGGAGGCCTCTGGTCTAACATCTTGGTATGACAGGCGAAACGCATGGCGCGGGGCCAACAGGCAGGAGCTGCATCGCCTCATGAGCGAGGCGGGTCAGCTCGTCGACCGCCTCCTGGCCCTCCTGCATCGCCACGTCGAGCAGGATCGGGAAGCCGCTGTCGATGCTGTCCTTGATCTCGGCCCGCGTCGCGGCGCGGCCCTCGCACCACCAATCGACGCGGGTGGGCTTGCCGAGCTTGATCAGCCAGCCGCCGTTGGCTGCGAAGGCCTTCGCGTCGTTGGTTTCGTAGAGGCAGGTGCAGCCAGGATTGCGCTCGATCATCATGCCGACGGTGTGGCGCGGATCGCCGTCCTTGAGCGGGATGCGGCGCATGCGCGGCCGGAGCAGGAAGGGGCACGCCTTGACCGAGAACTCGGCGCATTCGCGGTGGCAGGCGGGCTCCTGGGTGACGCGATTGACGACGCACATCGGGCCGATGGCGTAGACCTTGTGGACGCCGAGCTGCTCGCCGCACACCCAGCAATAGCCATGCTTGAACGCGCTCGCGCGGAACTCGGCGCTGGCGTAGCGGAAGTCGGGCTTGGCGTCCTGCTCGGTGGGGCGCGCTCGGCGTCCATCCTTCAGCCACTCGACGAAGCGCGGCGCCGGGTAGCCGCGCTCGTCCTTGGGCAGGCGGGCGATGCGCTTGGGCATGTCGGGCAGTGAGACGGGCATCAGCTCCTCCGGTAGCTCTCGGCGATCTCGCGCTTGATCTCGTCCCACGACCCGGCGGGGCGGCGCTCGTCGCCGGTCTTGGGCTTGGCGCAGGG
>DATHNU010000463.1:0-5819 GCA_035485695.1 Reyranella sp.
CGACGCCGGGCCAGAACCTCGCCCGCAAGCGGGTGTGGGGCAATTTTTCGACCGGCGGCAGCCAGGGCATCCGCCAGTCGAACGAATATGTCCGGCAGGGCGGCGCTGCCGCCCGCGAGATGCTGATCCAGGCCGCCGCCAATGCCTGGAGCGTGCCGGCATCCGAATGCAGCGCGGCCAACAGCGTCATCACCCACAAGTCGGGCAAGAAGCTCGGCTACGGCGCACTTGCCGCTGCGGCCGCTCAGCTCGAGCCGCCCAAGGAAGTGAAGCTGAAGGATCCCAAGGACTGGAAGATCGCCGGCAAGCCGCTGAAGCGCCTCGACACGCTCGACAAGGTCACCGGCAAGCAGATTTATGGCATCGACTTCACCATGCCCGGCATGCTGGTCGCGACCGTGCGCGCCTGCCCGGTGATCGGCGGCAAGCTCAAGAGCTTCGACGCCTCCAAGGTCGAGAAGATGCCCGGCGTGAAAAAGGTCGTGGCGATCGACGGCAATGCTGTCGTGGTCGTGGCCGACACCTACTGGAACGCCCGCACCGCGCTCGCTGCCTTGCCGAGTGAATGGGACGTGGGCGAGCTGGGCAAGGTCCAGACCGACACCATCACCGCCATGCTGAAGGACGGCCTCGACTCTTCCGAAGCCTTCGTCGGCAACAAGGTGGGAGACGCCAAGGCCGCCATCGACGGCGCCGCCAAGAAGGTCGAGGCGACCTACGCCTTCCCCTATCAGCACCATGTCACCATGGAGCCGATGAACGCCACGGCGCGCTACACCGCCGACAAGTGCGAGGTGTGGTGCGGCACGCAGAACGGCGAAGCGGCGCTCGCGGCGGCGGCGGAGGCCTGCGGCCTGCCGGTCGCCCAGTGCGAGGTCTACAAGCTGCTGCTGGGCGGCGGCTTCGGCCGTCGCGGCCGCGCCGACTATGTCCGCCAGGCCGTGCTGGTCGCCAAGGAGATGCCCGGCACGCCGGTCAAGCTCATGTGGTCGCGCGAAGAGGACATGACGCACTGCCAGTACCATCCGACCACGATGTGCAAGCTGACGGGCGGCCTCGACGCCCAAGGCAACCTGGTCGGTCTGCACATGCGCATCTCGGGCCAGTCGATCCTGGCCTCGCTGCTGCCGCAAAACCTGCAGAACGGCATGGACCCCGCCACGTTCCAGGGCCTGATGCCAACCGGCGTCGAAGCGACCTATGGCTACACCGTCCCGAACCTGCTGATCGATCACGCCATGCGCAATCCGCACATCCCGGCGGGCTTCTGGCGCGGCGTGAACGTCAACCAGAACGCCGTATACACGGAATGCTTCATGGACGAGTTGGCGGAGGCGGCGGGGCAGGATCCGCTGGCCTTCCGCCTGAAGCTGCTCAAGCCGAAGTGGGCCGCCGTGCTGAAGGCGGCCGCCGACAAGGCGGGCTACGGCAAGCCTTTGCCGACGGGCCACTTCCACGGCATCGCCCAGGTGATGGGCTACGGCAGCTACGTCGCGGGCGTTGCCGAGGTCTCGGTGAGCCCCGACGGCGTGCTCAAGATCCACAAAATCACCGCGGCGACCAATCCCGGCCATGTGGTCAACCCTGCGCAGATCGAGCGCCAGGTCGCCGGTTCGTTCGTCTACGGCCTGTCGGCGGCGCTCTACGGCGAGATCACCGTCAAGGACGGCGCCGTCGAGCAGACCAACTTCGACAGCTACAACGTGATGCGCATGGACGAGATGCCGAAGGTCGAGACCGTGCTGGCGTCGACGCAGGACTTCTGGGGTGGCGTCGGCGAGCCCACCATCGCCGTCGCCGCGCCCTCGGTGCTGAACGCCATTGCCAAGGCAACCGGCAAGCGGGTGCGCGAGCTGCCGCTGATGCATCACGAGCTGAAGAAGGGCGCCTGATGCGTCACTTGCTGCTGCCGGCGCTGGTCAGTGCGTTGTTGCTGGCCGGCCTGGCAGAAGGAGGGCCGGCGCGGGCAGCCGACGCGCCGCCCGGCGCAAGCTCGTGCACGGGCTGCCACGCTGCCAGGAAGATCCCCGATTCCGTTATTCCGCGCATCGCTGGCCGCAAGTCGGCGGACATCGCCACCACCATGCGCGAGTACAGGAGCGGCGCCTGGCCCTCGAGCGTCATGGGCCGCATCGCCAAGGGCTTCGACGATTCCCAGATCGACGCGATTGCGGCTTGGTTCGCCGCGCAGCCGGAGTAGGGCGCATGACGAGCCGGCGCACCTTCCTCAAGCTCGCCACCGCAGCCGCCGCCGGCCTGGCGCCTGCCGTCGCCTCAGCGCAGGGCACGGGCCGCGTCGTCGTGGTGGGCGGCGGTTTCGCCGGCGCCACGGCGGCCCGCACGCTGAAGGCGCTCGAGCCCAGGCTCACCGTCGCCCTGGTCGAGCCCAACCGCATCTTCACCGCCTGCCCCTTCAGCAACGACGTGCTGGCCGCCGTGCGCGAGATATCGCAGCAACAGTTCGGCTATGACGGCGTGGTGCGCGCCGGTGTCACGTTGGCGCAAACGTCGGCGACCGCAGTCGATGCCGCGGCCAAGACCGTCACCCTGGCCGACGGCAACAAGCTCTCCTACGACCGGCTGGTAATGGCGCCGGGCATCGACTTCAGATGGGACGCCTTGCCGGGCTACGACGAGGCAGCAGCTGAGAAGATGCCGCACGCCTGGAAGGCCGGGGCGCAGACCGTGCTGCTGCGCCAGCAGCTGCAGGCCATGGACGATGGCGGCCTGGTCGTCATCTCCTCGCCGGCCAATCCCTACCGCTGTCCGCCCGGGCCCTACGAGCGCGCCAGCCTGATCGCCTACTGGCTGAAAATCTGGAAGCCGAAATCCAAGCTTCTGATCCTCGATTCCAAGGACGCCTTCTCCAAGCAGCGCCTGTTCCAGAACGCCTGGCCCCAGCTCTATCCCGGCATCGTCGAATGGGTGTCGTTGAGCCAGGGCGGCAAGGTGACGTCGGTCGATCCTGCGACTCTCACTTTCGTCACCGATTTCGCGCGTCACAAAGCCGCCGTCGGCAACGTGATCCCGCCGCAGAAGGCCGGCGCCATCGCCGCCCAGGCTGGGGTCGCCGACCGCACCGGCTGGTGCCCGGTCGAGCCGGTCGCTTTCGAATCGACCCTGCAGCCCGGCATCCATGTGCTGGGCGATGCCGCCATCATGGGCGGCATGCCGAAGTCGGCGTTCGCCGCCAACGCCCAGGCCAAGGTCTGCGCCGCGGCCATCGTCGAGCTTTTGGCCGGCCGCAAGCCGGTCGACCCCATCCTGATCAACACATGTTACAGCCTCGTCGCGCCCGACTACGGCATCTCCATCGCCGGCGTCTACCGTCCCGACAAAGGCGTGCTGGCCGACATTCCGGGCGCCGGCGGCATCAGCCCGCTCGAGGTCGTGGGCGGCTTCCGCTCCCAGGAGGCGCTCTACGCCGAGAGCTGGTTCAAGACCATCACCGCCGAGACCTTCGGCTGAAGCGATGGTACGAGCGGGCCTGCTCGCCGTGCTCCTGGCTTTGCCCGTCCCCCCGGCATGGGCGCAGCAGGCGCCGGGCGACGTCGTCGTCGAGGGCGATGCCATCCCCGAACCGCTCGCCGTCCGGCCGGGTGATGCGGCCCGCGGCCGGGCGATCGTCGCCAACCGCAGCGTCGGTCTTTGCCTGTTGTGCCACAGCGGCCCGATCCCCGAGGAACGCTTCCAGGGCACGCTGGCGCCGAGCCTCGCGGGCGCCGGCGCGCGCTGGTCGGTGGGCCAACTCCGCCTGCGCATCGCCGACGGCGCGCGTCTCAATCCAGACACGATCATGCCGCCCTATTACCGGACCACCGGCCTGCACCGCGTCGCCCGGGCCTTCGAGGGCAAGACCATCCTGACGGCCGAGCAGATCGAGGATGTGGTGGCTTATCTTGCGACCCTGAAGGAGTAGAGTCCGCGTCATGCGTTCCCCATTAGACCGCCGCACCTTCGTCGTCGGCGCCGCCCTGGTCAGCGTGTTGCCGTTCGCCTCCGCGCACGCGACTCCGGAGGCCATGGCCGCCGCCATCAAGGAAGTCGTGGGCGAAGGCATGCTCCGCGAGGGCAGGGTGAAGCTCGACCTGCCGCCTTTGGTCGAGAACGGCAACGTCGTGCCGCTCACCGTGTCGGTCGAAAGCCCGATGACCGCGGCCGACCACGTCAAGGCGATCCACGTCTTCAACGAGAAGAATCCGCAGCCGCATGTCTTCAGCGCCCGCCTCGGGTCGCGCAATGGCAAGGCGGTGATCGGCACCCGCATCAAGCTCGCCGATTCGCAGAAGATCATCGCCATCGCCGAGACCAGTTCAGGCGCGTTCTGGAGCGCCTCCGCCGACGTGATCGTCACCCTGGCGGCCTGCATCGAGGACGTCACATGACCAACATCCTCGTCAATGCGCCCAAGACCGCCAGGCCGGGCGAGATCGTCGAGATCAAGGCGCTGATCATGCATCCGATGGAGACCGGCTTCCGGCCCGGCACCAACGGCCGCATCATTCCGCGCGACATCATCGAGCACTTCGTCGCGACCTGGAACGGCACCGAGATCTTCCGCATGGAGATGTCGCCCGCCATCGCCACCAATCCCTTCGTGTCGTTCTTCGCGGTCGCGACCGAGAGCGGCACCATCGGCTTGCGCTGGACCGGCGACAAAGGCTTCCTCGCCGAGGAGCAGGTCGCCATCACCGTGGGATGAAAACCATCCGGATAGCGCTCGGTCTGGCGTCGGTGTTCTTCACCACCTTCGCGCTGGCGCAGGGCTCGATCGACAAGCGTCGCTCGGGCTACCAGGACATGGGCGAGGCGCTGCAGAAGATGCAGGACGACGACACGGCCAATCCCGGCATGCTGTTCGTCCAGCTGGGCGAGCAGCTCTGGGCCAAGCCGGCCGGCACCGCCAACAAGTCCTGCGCCGACTGCCACGCTACCGGCAGCATGAAGGGCGTCGCCGCGCGCTACCCCGCCATTCCGAAGGGCGCCGGCAAGCCCGTTGATCTGGAGGGCCGCATCAATCTCTGCCGTACGGCCAACCAGCAGGCGGATCCCTTGGCGCCGGAAAGCCGCGAGCTGCTGTCGCTCGCGGCCTATGTCGCGTTCCAGTCGCGCGGCCAGCCGATCGCGCCGCCGTCCGATCCGCGGCTTGGCCCCTTTCGCGCACAGGGCGCCGAGATCTATCGGCGCCGCGAGGGCCAGCTCAACCTGAGCTGCGCCATCTGCCACGACGACAATGCCGGCAAGAAGCTGGCCGGTGTGACCATCCCCGAGGCGCACCCCACTGGCTATCCGATCTATCGCCTCGAATGGCAGGCGCTCGGCTCGCTGAAGCGCCGGCTGCGCAACTGTCTGGTCGGCATTCGCGCCGAAGCTTTCGCCTACGACGCTCCCGACTACGTGGCGCTCGAAGTCTATCTGATGGACCGTGCCAAGGGCATGCCGCTCGAGGCGCCCGGCGTCCGGCCCTGAACGACGGAAATATTCTCCTGCGCGGGCCGGCGGCAGACGGATCTGCTGTGCGGGCGGCGATATTCGGCTGCCCGTTCCATTGCTGGCGCGATCCGCCGGCCCCTAGTCTCCGTGCATGTTGAACCTCGCCAACCAGTTCGTTGCACGTGCCACGCGCCTCATCTTCGCCGCCCAGGATGAGTCGGCCCTTTGGACGATATCCGTCCATGGCCGGGTCGTCGGCTCGCTGGTCTGCGAGGCTGGCCTCTGGCGACTCTCCTGGTTCGAGGGCACCGACCGGCGGCTCGCCAACTATGCCGGGCCGGTCGACGACAACGTCGACGCCTTGGCCGAGACGTTGAGCGCCCGGC
>DATHNU010000464.1:0-8392 GCA_035485695.1 Reyranella sp.
GCTTGTTCGCTCCAGGTCACGCCGGCGATGCCTTGCAGGCGATCGGCGAAGGCCGGCGCGAGATGCGCATGAACGTCGAGCGCGATGCGCTCATCCGAAGCGGAACTCACGATGCGGCCGCTCGCGGCGTGGTGGCCAGCACCGGATCGCTCTGCACGAATTCCGCCTTGGCCTCCCGGGTACGCTCCGCCGCGCCGAAGACATCGCGATAGAGCCGCAGCCAGTTGCCACTGGTGATCTTCTCGACCTCGGCCGGCGAGAAACCGATGTCGCGCAGCCCGCCGGGCAGCAGGCCGAGATGATGGACCTCGGTGAACCAGGCCGGCGGTGGCGCCTTGCCCGGCTTGGCCGCCGAGGCCGCGCCGTAATCGACGCCGCGCGTCCAGCGGCCCATGCGCATCCAGTCGTAGTCGGGCTTGGTGAAGTTGTGGCTGCGGTCGGTGCCGATGGCGACATGATCGATGCCGGCGATGTCGACCGACTTCGCCACCATCTCGCACCAGTTTTTGAGCGAACTGCAGTAGTGATCGCCCGTGATGTTGCGATAGGTGGCGCAGCCCAGCACGCCGCCGCGATCGGCCAGCGCCTTCAGCACGTCGTCGGTCTTGTTGCGCTTGTGCGGGAACAGGCTGTCGGGATTGGCGTGGGTGACCGCCACCGGCTTCTCCGACCACAGGATCGCGTCCCGGGTCGTGCGATTGCCGACGTGTGAGAGGTCGACGAGGATGCCGGTGCGGTTCATCTCGCGCACGACTTCCTTGCCGGTGCGCGACAGGCCCGAATCCTCGGCCTCGTAGCAGCTGCCGCCCAGTTCGTTCTGGTTGTTGTAGGTGAGCTGGATGGCGCGCACGCCCAGCTCGGCGAACAGCTCGACGAAGCGGATGCGTCCCTCGAGCAGGTTGGAGTTCTGGAAACCCAGCAGGATCGCGGTGCGGCCGCCGGCGGCGATGGCCTCGATCTCGGCCGCCGTCGTGGCGATGGCGACCAGATCCTTGTTGGCGTTCACCAGGTCGCGCCAGCGCGCGATCGAATCGAGGGACTCGACGGTGCCCTCCCAGAAGCCGCAGGTCACCGTCACGGCGCCGACATCGGCCCGGCGAAGCTCGGCGAAGGTTTCGCGGGTGAAGTGCCCGCACTGAAGACCGTCGATCAGCATGGTTTGCTCCTTGTTCCCGAGGCCTACGCCGACTGGCGCAGGACAAGCCTTGTAGGAATGACGCGGCGGCTGGACGGGGCAGGGCCGTCCGGCGGGGTCTTGAAGATGTCGCCGACCGCGCGAGCGACCGCGTCGACGTCGAGCGACACGGTGGTCATCGACGGCCGCGAGAAAACGCCCCATCCCAGGCCGCCGAAGCCCACGAAGGCGATGTCGTCCGGCATCGCGAGGCCGCGGTCGGCCGCCGCCGCCATGCAGCCGAGCGCGAGCTCATCGCTGGCTGCCAGTACGGCGCGAAAACTGAGGCCGTTGGCCAGGGCCTCGGAAGCTGCGCGATAGCCGGCATCGGCGCGATAGCCCTCCGAAATGTCCCAGACCAGCGCCGGGTCGAGCGTCTGGCCGTGGGCGAGCAGCGCATCGCGGTAGCCATCGAAGCGCGCGCGGCCGATGGCCGAGGTTTCGATGCGCCCGACGAAGGCAATCGGTGCGCGGCCCCGGGCGAGAAGGTGGGCGACGGCCGATGCCGCGCCACCGACATCATCGTGGATGATCGAGGTGATGCCGAAGGGGCTGAGGTCCTGGCTGACCGAGAGTATCTCGACGCCGCTCTTGGTGGCCGTCTCGATCGCAGGCATGAGCCCGTCCATGTCCATGACATGTGGCGAGGACAGCACGATGCCGCGCAGGCCGAGCGAGGGCGCCCGCTCCAGGAAATGGCGCAAGCGATCTTCGCGATGGCCGAGATTGAACAGCAGCAGGTCGAGCCCGAGCGCCTCGAGCTCGCCCTGCACGTGCTTGGCCAGCGCCGCGTAGATGCCCTGCTCGATATCGCCGGTCACCAGCGCAACCGCCCGTCCGCGCCCTACGCGCAGGCTGCGCGCCACTTCGTTGGGGCGATAGCCCAGTCGCTCGACCGCCTCGAGGACCCGCGCGCGCGTTTCGGCGGCCACCGGCACGCGGCCGGCGATCACCCGCGACACGGTGGCGGGCGAGACACCGGCATGTGCGGCGACCGCGACGACGCTCACCATGACCGGGCCGCCGATCCGCTGCGTGCCGGCGCTGCAAGATCGTCCTTCTCGCGCAAATCGCGCAGCACGGCCTGGCTGGCGTTATGCCCTGAAACGCCGGAGATGTAGTTGCCCGGCCAGGTGCCGTTGCCGCTGAGGTAAAGCCCGCGGGTCGGCGTGCGATAGGCGTGTAGGCCCGCCATCGGACGCATCCAGAACATGTTGGAGGGCAGCGTGTCGCCATGGGTGATGTTGGCCTCGACTAGGCCGAACTCACGCTCGAACTGGGTCGGATCGATCACGCGATAGTCGGTGATGAGATCGGGCAGGGACGGCATGTATTCCGCCAGCTTGGCGATCGCCCGCTTGGCGAAGACGTCGCGCTGCTCAGGCCAGGTGCCTTCGCGCAGGCGGTAGGGCGCATTGCCGACATTGAGGCTGAGCACCTGCTTGCCGGGCGGCGCCAGCACGGGCGAGGTCATCGATGGGCAGAGGCCCCAGATCACCGGCTTGTGCGACAGCCGCCCCATCAGCATGTCGTTGTGGGCCTCCTCGATATAGTCGAGCGAAGGGGCGATGCGGAACTGCGCCGAGGCAAGGTTCCGCGCTTCGTCATCCGAGCTCACGCCGGCGTAACGCGGCACCCCGTCGAGCGCCAGTACCACCTTGAAGGCGCGGCCGCGCATGGCCTTGCGCTTCATCTTCGGCCTGAGCTCGCCCCAGTGCGATGTGTCGTCGACCAGCGAGAGCACGGTCGTGCAGGGATTGACCGCGGAAACCACGATCGGCGCGTCGAACTCCTCGCCGCTGGCAGTGACGATGCCGAGCACGCGCTCGCTGTCGGTGTGGATCGAGGCGACCGGCTTGCCGGTCATGACCTCGCCGCCATGCGCGAGGACGCTCAGACGCAGCGCCTCGATGATCGCCCCCATGCCGCCGACCGGAAGGCCGGTCGAGCCGCGCAGCGGGATCAATCGTGGGTCCTGGGCGCCGCCGCCGCGCAGCGAGGCCAGCGACAGCGGCCGCATCATCAGGTTGAACGGCGTGCCGGCCGTCGAGGGCGCGACTTGGCCGCCGACGACGGCAAGCGGTGCGATGAGCGCCTGGGTCTGCGGCGCGAGCTCGAATTCGTCCATGAGATCGCGCGCATTGCCGAACAGGATGCGGCTGAACGCTTCCTGGTCCTCCAGCCGCGTCAGATTGCGCACCAGATGCTGCAGCGAGGGCGGCGGCTCGAAGATCGAGATGCCCAGCCGGTCGGCGAAGCGCTGCAGATAGGCGAAGAAGGCGTCGTAGCGGGCGGCTTCGCCCGGGGCGAAAGCCTCGATTTGCGCCTGGTTGCGCGCCGGGTCGCGCCAGCCGACATAGAGCCTGCCGCCATCGAGCGGCTGCACCAGCGTCGGATCGGGACGCACGAACGTGAGGCCATGGCGCTCGAGTTCGAGATCGCTGACGACCTTGGGTTCGAGCGAGCCCGGCGAGTTGGCGATCGTGGTGAAATAGCCCGGCATGAATTCGAGGGTCGCCGCCGGCCCGCCCAGCCGGGGATTGGCCTCGACGACGAGTGTCTTGAGTCCGGCACGACAGAGATAAGCGGCGGCGACCAGCCCGTTATGGCCGCCGCCGACCACGATCGCATCGAAGCGTGCGCGGGCCGTCATTTCGGCACGTAGTCGTTGGTGAAGAAGGCGGCGACCGGCTTATCTTCGCCCGGCATCTCGCCGGCCGATTTGAGCGTCGCGATCAGCTTCGTCCATTCCTCCATCGACTGGTGTCCCCAGTCGGCGTCGCCGGGCGGCGTCGACAAAGCGAGCAGGCCCTGGTTGTAGTCGATGCAGCGCTCGATGGTGCCGGCCAGATGCACCTTGGCCTGGATCAGCGCGCACGCAGCCTTGAGGTCGCGGGCAGCCTCGATGAAGCCGCGCCTGGTGGCGGCGAGAAACTTGCGCACGACTTCCGGATTTTTGGCGAGATAGGCGTTGTTGACGGCAAAGCCGAAGCCCAGCAGCGGCACACCGGCATCGGCGAGATGCAGGTCCACCGGCTGCTGCCCGGTCGCGCGGATATAGGCGTCGAAGGCCGGGCTGTCGCCGCTCACCACGTCGATGGTGCCGCCGAACAAGGCCGTCGTCTTGGCATTCGCATCGAGCGCCACGACATTGAGGTCGCTCACCTTCATGCCGTTGGCGGCGGTGAAGATCCGCAAGCTCAACGCGTCCGACCCGCCGGGCGTGCTGCCGATCCTGAGTTTCCGCAGAGATTGCGGTCCATCGAGCGCGGCCTTGCCCTTGATGCCGATGAAAGCGGCCGCGGTCTTGTGCTGGTAGAGGCCGACGGCCTTGATCGCGCCACCCTTGCCGATCATCTGCGCGGCATTGGTGATGTTGAGATGGGCGATATCGAAACCGCCCTGCGACAGCAGCAGTGCGGTGGTGGCCGAGCCGCGGCCCTGCTCCAGCGCGACCTCGAGGCCGGCCTCCTTGTAGTAGCCGCGCTCCTGCGCGATCAGGAAGGGCGCGTGATAGGGCAGCCACGCCCAGTCGAGCAGGACCTTGACCGGCGTCAGGGTCTGCGCTGAGACGGGAGCCGTGGCCGCAAGGGCTGCGATGAGGCCGAGCGCCGACAAGGCGGCGCGCAGACGCATCGGTAAGGCCGGGAAACGTCGGATCACGTCGCTCTCCTCTGATTCAGGTGCCGGCGCCGCGCAGCAGGAAGGCTTCGCGTTGGCTCGGATGCCACGGCAGGACTCGGCGCTCGCCCCATTCCGCGAGGCGCCACAGGAGCACGCCGAAAACCGAGAACACGGTGACGGCGGCAAAGGCCAGCGGCGTGTCCATGTCGCCCACCGCACGGATCAGCAGGTGACCGAGCCCCTTGTTGGAAGCCACGAACTCGCCGATGACGGCGCCGACGGGCGCCAGGGTGACGGCGAGCTTGATGCCGGCGCAGATGCTGGCGAGGGCGCTGGGAAACTGGATCTTGCGCAGGATCTGGGCGGGCGTGGCGCCCATCGCCCGCACCATGAGGATTTGCTCGGGATCGGCGGACTTGAGGCCCGTCACCGTGTTCACGATGACGGGGAAGAAGGTGAAGGCGACGACGAAGAACATCTCGCTTTGCAGCCCGAAGCCGAACCACACCAGGAACAGCGGCGCGATGACCACCTTCGGGACCGCATGGGCAATCACCAGCCAGGGCGTCAGCATGCGGTCGACCAGCCGCGACGCGGTGATGGCCGCTCCCGCGGCGAGGCCGAAGACGACGGCCATGATGAGGCCGAGCCCCGCGGCGAAGGTCGTGATCGCGAGCTGGCTCAGCAGGTACCACCACTGGTCGATGATGGTGACGATGACCTGCGAGGGCGCCGGGAGGATGAAGACGGGGACCTTGAAGATCCGGACAAACGCTTCCCAAAGCGCCAATCCGATAAGGCCGCTCAGGAGGGGCCACAACATGCCGGCGGCAGCGCTTCCGGCACCGGAGGCCGATGTCCTGGCGCTTGTCGATGGCGCGATCGCGGTCATCTGCTTGGTCGCGTCGAGGCTCATCCGACGAGGACCCCCGCCTTCTCGAAATGCTCGCGGATGCGGCGGCCGATGGCGGTGAACTCGGCGGTTTCGCGGACGGCGAGGCGGCGCGGGCGTTCGAACGGCACGCGGATGTCGTCCATGATCGTGCCGGGCCTGCCGGACATCACCAGCACCCGATCGGCGCAGAAGATCGCCTCCATGATGCTGTGGGTGATGAGCAGCGTCGTCACGCCTTCGCTGGTCTGCACCTTTTGCAGCAGCACGTTCATCTGGTCGCGGGTCAAGGCGTCGAGCGCGCTGAACGGCTCGTCGAGAAACAGCAACGCCGGCCGGGTCAGCAAGGCGCGCGCGATGGCCACGCGCTGGCGCATGCCGCCCGAGAGCTGCCACGGATAGGAGTCGGCGAAGGCGGCGACGTCGAATTCCTGCAACAGTTCGCGCGCGCGCGGTTCCAGGCCGGCGAGGCCCTTGATTTCCGCCGGCAGCAGGACGTTGCCCAGCACCTTGCGCCAGTCGAGCAGCAGGTCGCGCTGAAAGACGATGCCGATATCCGGTACCGGCCTGGCGACCACCTGATGGCCGACGCGAATCTCGCCGCGGGTCGGGGCATCGAGGCCCGCGATGAGGCGCATCAGCGTGCTTTTCCCGCACCCGCTCGGTCCGACGATGCTGACGGACTCGCCGGCGGCCAACTCGATGCTCAAGGGGGCGATGGCGTGGAGGTCCCCGGAAGGCCCGCCGTAGACCTTCTCGACGTTCGTCAGGGAAATCGATGCGCTGGCGCGGCGACCGTTGCGCGCAAGACTGTGGTCGGCCGCGATCATGCGGAATTGCGCTCCCAGATACCCCAAAATCCCCTTATGAAATCGTTCTCATAGCGATGGAAACGAGTCAAGTCGAGAAATGGCAGCATCGACTATGCCCCAGGGATCAGCGTCGGCCAGGCACCCGCCGAACCTTGCGGGGCGCCGCGATCCAGATCGCCGCCGCGGAAACGACGCAGCAGCCAATCGTCAGGAGAAAGGCGAGCTTGTAACTTCCGGTCGCGTCGTGGATGACGCCGGCGATCCACGGCCCGGCCGCGCCGCCGCCGGTCAGGGCCACCGTGAGGGTGCCGAATATGGCGCCGTAGTGCGGCCCCTCGAAGATCTCCGCCACGATCGGGCCCATGACCGACGTCAGGGCGTATCCCAGGAAACCTTGTGAGATCACCATCAGGTAGAGCAGGCCGGGTGAGGGTCCCTGCTCGAGGGCGATCAGGGCGACGTAGCAGACGGCGAACCCGAAGCAGCCCGCCGACCACACCCATTCCCGGCCGATGCGGTCGGACAAGGCGCCGAAGCCGATCTGCCCGGGAATGGCAACGACACTGACGATCCCGAGCGCCCAGGCGGCCACCAGCGGACTGAACCCGACATCGACGAGGTACTTGGTCTGGTGGACCTGCACGACATACCAGGCCACGAGGGCGAGGAAATAGCCGAGCACGAGCCACCAGAAGCGGCCGGTGCGGATCGCCCGCGCGATCGTCCAGTCGACCGACGCCCAGGCCGGATCGACGATGGTGAGCGCACTGCGCGGCTTGCCGGCTCCCGGCGCCGACGATGCGCCATCCGGCAATAGGCCGATATCCTGCGGCTTGTGCCGCACGAAAAGGTTGAGCGGACCCAGGACGAGAAGCACCAGCAGGCCCATGGCCCAGCACGAGGCGCGCCAACCCTCCTGGCCGATGATCGTCTGCAGCCAGGGCAGCAAGGTGATGGCGCCGATGCCGACTCCGGTGAAGGCGATGCTGATGGCCAGGCCGCGGCGGCGCACGAACCAGTTGGGAAGGTAAAGCGACTGCGCGGTGAAGGTCATGAGGTTGGCGCCGCCGCCGACCAGGACGCCCAGCGTCGCATAGAGCTGCCAGGGCTCCTTGATCGCGGGCGCGAGGAAAAGCCCGGCCGCCAGCAGGCACACGCCGACTTCGATCACCACGCGCGGTCCCTGTCGATCCATCACGCGGCCCACGAGCGGGCTCAGGACGGCGGAGAACAGGAAGCCGAAGGAGAAGGCGCCGGCGACGACGCCGCGATGCCAGCCGAACTCGTCGATCAGCGGCGGCAGCAGGAGCGAGAAGGCGGTGCGGGCGCTGACGGCGATCGCCATGGTGACGAACGCGACGCCCACGATCAGCCAGCCGTAATAGAACGGCAGGCGCGCAGACCAGTGATGGACGTCTTCCTTGTGCGGCACTTTTTTCAGGACGCTGGCTTGATGACGTTGAGGGGCATTTCTCCCCGTGCCGTCCGCGCGATATTGTCGGCGATCAGCGTGGCGCGGGCCTCGAGCATGCCTTCCGTCCAGCCGGATATGTGCGGAGTCATGATCACGTTGCCGAGCTCGCCAAAGGGCTGCGTGGCCGGCAGTGTCGGCCCGGCCGCAGTGGGATAGCGGTACCAGACATCGAGCGCCGCGCCGGCGAGCTTGCCCGATTCAAGTGCGCCGTAAAGCGCGCCCTCGTCGAAGATCTCGGCGCGCGCCACATTGACCAGGAAAGCGCTGGGCTTCATCGACTGCAGGCGGCGCGCATCGATCAGGTTGCGAGTCTCGGGGGAGAGCGACAGCGTGACGGCAAGATAGTCGGCCCGCCGCAGCACCTCGTCCAGGCGCTCAGGCCCGCCCACGAACGACACGCCAGGCGGCGTTTCCGC
>DATHNU010000465.1:0-2846 GCA_035485695.1 Reyranella sp.
CGCGTGGAGCGGGCGGCGCTTCCGTTTTATGTCTTGTTCCGAGCGGGGTGATGAGATGAGTCCGATCGCGAAATCAGAGCGAGTTTTCCGTCTGTTGGAGAGCGACATCAAACAGCGTCTCCTTCCTTGGTCTCACCCCACCAAAGGCGTCCAAACCCGCCTCCTTCTTTGTTTCTTTCCACCAAGGAGCGGCGCAGTCCAAAATCTTGTTGCTCGCTTCAATCGAGCGAGGAACCTCACGCCGGGTTTACCGCCGTCGTCCTTGGCTGTCTGACATGAGCCAGCTTGGGGGTGCTCCCTGTCGCCTCCTCGCGCGCCCTGGCTGTGGCGCGCGTCGGTGTCGTCGGACCAACGCGCGCAAGGCATGGGGTGACGGTAGCCCTCGTTCGCTCCTGCCGATGCACCCGGCCCCAGCTCAGAAAGCCCAGCGGTCCGCCCTCGCGCCGCGGGACGCCGACGGTCCCGAGCAGGGCATCGATCGAGTTCGGTAGGCCGCAGACGAAATCGACATAGAAGAGCTGGCAGAGCAGCGCATGCACGGCCACGCTGCCCAGCAGGAACGCGCCGCGCACCCGCGCCGACCGGCCTACCATGGGCAGGATCCATGGGGACGTGATCCCGATGATCGCGAAGATGCTCCAGGCGTCGAACTTCAGGAACGCGGCGACGTGGGCGAGGGCGCCCGCCCCGGCGAGCACGTCCCAGCTCTGAGGGCGTTCGCCGATGAGGAACGGGGCCGACGCGATCAGGATCAGCAGGAGGCAGCGCTGGACGGTTCGTCCGTAGGCGGCGACCGGGCGTCGGGCGGCCAGCCGACGCCGCGGGTGTTTGCTGTTGGTGCCGTGCCTCTCCGCCATTGACGGCCTACACCTGTGCGAAACCGCCGTCCACGAACAATTCCGTTCCCGTGATGTAGCTGCTGTCGTCCGATGCGAGGAACACCACGGCCCTGGCGATCTCATCGGGTGTACCCAACCTGCCGAGCGGGACCGTGCTAGAGATCATCTTCCGGCGTTGCAGTCCAGCTTCCGAAGAAGCCAGCAGGTTATTCAGTCCGGGCGTGTCAATGGGGCCGGGGCTCACCGCGTTGACGCGGATGCGGCGCTCCTTCAAGTCCGTTGTCCATGTCCTCGCGAACGAGCGCACGGCGGCCTTGGTGGCGGCATAAACACTGTTCGTCGGCAGCCCTTTGCTGGCGTTGATGGACGCATTCAGGATGATCGAGGCGCCATCCGGCAGCAGCGGCAGCGCCTTCTGCACCGTGAATAGCAGGCCTTTCACGTTGACGTTGAAGATGGACTCGTAGAACTCCTCGGTGATCGTTCCGAACGGGGCAGCCTTCGCGACGCCGGCATTGGCGAACACGACATCGAGCTTGCCCTTCTCCCGCTCGATCTGGGCGAAGAGGCGATCAAGATCGCCGAGGTTTGACACGTCTCCTGGGATGCCGGTCACGTTCCTCCCGATCTCCTTGACCGCCGCCGCCAGCTCCGGCTCACGGCGGCCCGTGATGAAGACATACGCGCCTTCGGTCACGAACCGCTTTGCCGCGGCAAGACCGATGCCGCTGTTGCCGCCCGTGACGAGAGCGATCTTCCCTTCAAGCTTGCCCATGGATCTCTCCTGTTCTGTCAGTTGTTCAATGGGGTGCATCCGCGTGCCTCGAACGTCTTGCGCGGACCGTCAGCGGGCCGCCGTGGCCGCCAGGTCCTCCAGTTTCTGGTCGAGCGAGGCGGCCATCGAGTCGACCCGCTCGTCTCCGAACTGCCCGAAGAGGGACGACGCGCGGTCGTACTCGATGCACGTCTTGCCGTCATCGGCCTCGTAGATCAGCACGCGCAGCGGGACGTAAAGGGCGGCGCCGATGGCGTGCCGGGTCATCTCGACGGCGAACAGCGGGTTGCCGATGACGTACTGCACGGCCTTCCGCTGCTGGCCGACGATCCGCAGGATCCCCCCTGGGTCCCTCGTGCTGAACAGCATGAAGCCGCTCGAGCCGGCCATCGCCTCGATTCTGGCCCGGACCGCCGCCGGGTCGCCGCCCTCGGCGAGCGGCTGGTAGACGTCCGGCTCGAAACGACCGAGACGCTGCTCGAACGCGGCCTGCACGTCGGCGAAGGGCCTATCTGAGGTCATCCGGACGTGGGTCACGGCGAACCGGGATTCGGTCATGGCGCTGCCTCCTTCTACGATCGACATCGGTCAACCCCTCCTTCTGCCGAGCCCGCCAGGCATTGTCATAGCGATACTTGTGTATTACGATTTCCCGTCGGCCCATGGCGAGCATGCTCGCCGCGGCGACAAAGGCCGGCACTGCCACGATTGCGAGGATCGTGGACAATTGACGCCCGGGGGACAGCAGGACGCCCCCCAGCATCGAGCCCAGCACCGAGCCCAAGCGGCCGACGCCACTGGCCCAGCCCACGCCGGTGGCCCGGCTGGTCGTCGGATAGTAGGCGGCGGCCACGGCGTGGATCCCGATCTGGCAGCCCCCGGTGCAGAACCCGGCGCCGAACACGGCGGGCGCCACGAGCCAGGGCACCGTAGCCACGTTGCCGAGGGCGATGATGAACGCGCCCGCCAGCGCGTAGGTAACGCCAAGCACGCGGTGCGGATCGGACTTGTCCATGATCCGGCCGAGCGTCACGCCGCCCAGTACGCCGCCCGTATAGAACAGGGCGGTGACCAGCGACGCCGTCCTGAGGGAGACGCCGGTGCTGTGGAGCAGCGTCGGCAGCCAGTTCCCCAGCAGATAGAAGAAGAGCAGGCTCATGAAGAAGGTGAGCCAGAGGATGAGCGTCCCCATCACGAGGGAGGAGCGGCGGCCCTCCGGGGAGTATTCCGAG
>DATHNU010000466.1:0-2271 GCA_035485695.1 Reyranella sp.
CCTGCCGGGCTTTGACGCGCCGCCCCGATTCACCTTTTGATAGATGACCTTTGGTAGATGTGGCCGCTCAGTTCTAGGGCTACCAATGCCGTTCATACCAGTGGTAGGGTACCAGCTACAGACGGGGGTAATTTAATGCGTATCCGGCCCAGCTTGAGGCTCGCGCGCGCAGCAGCAGTGTGCGCCCTCGCGGTCGGGTTGGGGGCTGCTTCGAATGCCTGGTCGCAGAGCCTGATTCAGGCGCTGTCGACGACCTACAACAGCAACCCCGACCTGCTGGCCGGCCGCGCGTTGCTGCGGCAGACCGACGAGACGCTGGCGCAGGCCGTCGCCAACTGGCGGCCCCGGATCACGCTCTCGCTCGAGTACAACAAGGTCGAGCAGGATTCGATCCCCATCCGGATCCAGCCGACATATTTCATCCTGAACGGCCGCTTCACGACGCTTCAGCTGGTCCAGCCGCTGTTCCGCGGCGGCAAGACGGTGGCCGACACCAAGGCGGCCCAGGCCAACATCCAGGCGCAGCGCGCCACCCTCGCCGACACCGAGCAGAACGTGCTCCTTGCGTCCGTCACTTCCTACGCCGACCTGGTGCAGAACATCGCGATCGCCGACGCGCGACGCAACAATGTGTTGGTGCTCATCCAGCAGCTCGATGCCACCCGCGAACGCTTCCGCGTCGGCGAGTTGACGATCACCGACGTGTCGCAGGCCGAAGCGCGCCTCGAGGGCGCCAGGGCCGACCTTGTACAAGCCATTGCCCAGATCCGGATCGCCGAGGCGGCCTTCCAGCGTGCGATCGGACAGAAGCCGGGCAGGCTGGGCGAAATTCCCTTGATCGGCGGACTGCCCATCAGCGAGGACGAGGCGATCTCGCTGGCAATGGATTTCGGGCCGCGCGCTGTCAGCGCCCAATATAGAATTTCTGCCGCCAGCTTCGGCGTGAACCGCGCCATCGGTAACCTGCTGCCCCAGGTCAATCTTGTCGGCGTCATCCAGCAGCAGTTCGATCTGCAAGTCCCGACCGACCAGTTTTACACTTACGGCGTGCGCGTGCAGGCGACCATACCGATCTACCAGAACGGCAGTGAGTGGTCGCAGGTGCGCCAGGCCAAGGAACTGGTCGGCCAGCGCCGCAACGAGCTCGACAGTGCGCGGCGGGCGCAGGCCGAGAACGTGATCCGCTTCTGGCGCCAGCTCGACGCGTCGCGCTCGCAAGTGACCTCGTTCGAGGCGCAGGTCCGCGCCAACGAAGTCGCCCTGAACGGCGTGCGCCAGGAAGCCCTGGTCGGGTCGCGCACCACGCTCGACGTTTTGAACGCCGAGCAGGAATTGCTCAATTCCCAGGTCAGCCTGGTGCAGGCCCGCCACGACGTGCAGGTGTCCTACTACGGCGTCCTGGCGGGTGTCGGTCGCCTGACGGCGAGGACCCTGGCCCTGCCGGTCGAATATTACGACGAAGAGAGGTATTATAACGAGGTCGGCTCCAAGTGGATCGGCTGGGGCACCGGCGACTCCGGCAAGCCGCCCGTGCCGGCACCGACGACGTCGACGAGCGGCGGCTTTGGGAGCAAGTGATGAGCGACCCAGGAGCGCGAACAACGACCCGTCAATGGACGACATACTGGCGTCCATCCGCAAGATCATTTCCGACGACGAGGCGCGCGCCCAGGTGAACAGCCAGCAGGCGGCGAGCCAGGCTGGCCGGCCGGGCGCCGTGCCGCCGTTCGAGACGCGGGCGGAGCCGAAGGCACGGCGCGCCGGCTACGATGTGCTGATGCTTACCGACCTGATCGAGGAGCCCAAGCCCGGCGATGCGCCGCCGCCGATCCGCTGCCGCGCGCTGCATCTCGTGTGGAAAGAGTTCGACGGCACGAAGGCCGTCGTGCGCTGGCAGGGTCCGTCAGCGACACCTGCTGGTCCGGCGCGGTCAGGATGTAGGCCGACAGCGTGTTGATCGCGAAGACATGGGGCAGGCCGTCGGAGGTGACGCGATGGCCCTCGCGATATCCGACCGCCACATTGTGGATCACGGCGCCGAAATGACCCAGGGAATTGACCTGGGCCGCGACATCCTTGGCGCCGGCGATGGTTTCGATGTCGCCGACCACAACCGCCTGCGCCTGGGGCAACGCGCGCCGGGCGTCCTCCGCACGGTTGGCGTTGCGGGCATGAAGGACGACCTGATGACCTTGGCTCGCGAGGAGTTCGCCTGCCATTAAGCCGAGGCCGGTGGCTGAACCGGAAACGAAGATGCGTGACATTGTCTGT
>DATHNU010000467.1:0-2207 GCA_035485695.1 Reyranella sp.
CTGTTTCGACAGCCAGCTCGCGGCCGAGCTCGCCCCAGATTTCCAGGCTCTTCATGGCCAGCGGCAGTTCGCGCAGGTCGCGATGCTGCTGGCGGCACCAACCCCAGTTGCGGCTGGTCTGCTCGCCACCGATCCGGCCCTTCTCGAGCAGGGCGACTGAGAGGCCTTTCTTCGCCAGCGCGTAGGCAGCGGCGCTGCCGGCAATGCCGCCGCCGATCACCACGACGTCGGCCGAGCCCGGCAGCTTTTCATCACTCACAACAGGCTGCACAGGCGGAGACATCGGCGGGCCCACGATTATTCGGATTGGCCTCGCCGATCCGGTGGCCCAATGTAGCGCGGATAAGCCAGAAAATGATAGAGGGGAAACGCGATGAGTGAGGTGCGTATCGTAGCTACCGGCCTGGGCTTTCCCGAAGGTCCGGTGGTCATGCCCGACGGCTCGGTGATCCTGACGGAGATCCGCAACAATCGGTGCTCGCGCATCACGCCGGACGGCAAGGTATCGCTGTTCTCGGCGACGGGCGGCGGCCCGAACGGCCTCGCGGTCGGGCCCGATGGCGCGCTCTATTGCTGCAACAACGGCGGCAGTCGCTACGTCGAGGGCGTGTCGATGGGGCAGGGGCCGCATCCCGACTACAAGTCCGGTTCCATCCAGCGGCTCGACCGCGCGACCGGCGCGGCCACGACGCTTTACACCGACTGCGACGGCCACAAGCTCAGCGCGCCCAACGACCTGGTGTTCGACAAGGCGGGCGGCATGTATTTCACCGACCTCGGCAAGCGCTACGCCCGCCATCGCGACCATGGCGGCGTCTATTACGCCTTGCCGGACGGATCGAAGATCGTCTGCCTCGCCTATCCCATGCTGAGCCCGAACGGCTGCGGCCTCTCCCCTGACGGCAAGGTGCTTTACGCGGCGGATACCGAAGGCGCGCGTCTGTGGGCCTTCGATGTCGAAGGCCCGGGCGTGCTGCGCCAACCGAAAGGGCACGCGCCGCATGGCGGCCGGCACATCGCCGGATTGGGCGGCCGGGCGCGTTTCGACAGCCTGGCGGTGATGGCGAGCGGCAATATCACGGTGGCGACGCTCACGACCGGGATGATCACCGAGATCGCGCCGGACGGCGCGACCGTGCGCGAAGTGAAGATGCCGGATATCTATCCGACCAATATCTGCTTCGGCGGGTCCGACATGCGAACGGCCTACATCACCTTGTCGGACTCCGGCCGCCTGGGCGTCATGCAATGGCCCGAGCCCGGGCTGAAGCTCAATTTCAATTGAAGTCGCACCATAGGAGAATTGAAAATGGCAGGCAACGGACAGACGGTCGTCGATCTCGACAGGAAACGCATGCAGGCGATGGCCAAGAAGGACGTCGCCACCCTGGAAGCAGTATTGGCCGACGATCTTGTGTACACGCACTCCTCGGCGCGGCTCGACACCAAGCGCAGCCTGATCAACGCCATGGTGTCGGGCGCGACGGTCTATACCGGCGTCGAGCCGTCGGACGTGAAGGCGCAGGATCTTGGCGATACGGTGGTGCTGACCGGCATTGCGCAGATCAAGGTCGTGTCGAACGGCACGCCCAACGCCTTCGGCGTGCGCTTCACCGACGTCTACGCCAAACGCAACGGCAACTGGCAAATGGTGACCTGGCAGTCGACGCGCCTGCCGGCATAGGAGGAGAAGCCGTATGAAGACAGTCCAGGCGATGTTGGCGGAAGCGGAAGCCGCCGTGCCGAGAATCAGCCCGGAGGAAGCCAAGGGATTGCTTGGCCGAAGTGACGTGCTGTTTCTCGACGTTCGTGAGCCACCCGAGGTCGCAGTATCAGGCAAGATCCGCGGCGCCGTCGCCGTGCCGCGCGGCCTCGTCGAATTTCGCGCCGATCCGGCCTCGCCCATGCATGACTCGGCATTCGACCGGGCCAAGACGGTCGTTACCTATTGCGCCTCCGGCGGACGCGCGGCGCTGGTCGGCAAAACCCTCAAGGACATGGGCTACGCCAACGTGCGCAATCTCGGCGGCTTCAAGGGCTGGCTGGACGCGGGCGGCGAAATCGAAAAGGTCTGAGCCGGCTCACGCCGCCATCTTCACCAGCCTGTCGATCTCCGGCAGGCGCTGATCCACCTTTTCGGGCCGTTGGCTGCCAAGGTTCACCACCAGGCGGTCGACCCCCAGCGCTGCATATTCCGGCAGCGCATC
>DATHNU010000468.1:0-2299 GCA_035485695.1 Reyranella sp.
GCTCGAGAGCGCCTCGCTGGGGGTCATCTCGGGCAGCAACCCCGCGAGACGTTCGGCGAGCATCGACTTGCCCGCGCCCGGAGGGCCGATCAACAGCAGCCCGTGCGCGCCGGCCGCCGCGACTTCCAGCGCGCGCCGCGCGCCGGCCTGGCCCTTCACGTCCGCGAGATCCGGCAACGCCGGCGGCGGCTTCACCGGCTCGCGCCGCGGCCCCGGCAGCTCCCGGGCGCCGACGGCGTCGGCGCCTCCAGGCAGGAAGGCCTGCACGACCTCGCCCAGGGTGCGCGCGGAACGGATGTCCACGCCCTCCACGCGCGCCGCCTCGGCCGCGCACTGCGCTGGCAGCACCAGCTGGCGGCCGCACCCGCTCTCGCGCACGGCCAGCGCCAGGGCCAGCGCGCCGCGCACGGGCCGCAGTTCGCCGGCCAGCGAGAGTTCGCCGGCGAACTCGCAGCCGGCCAGCTTGGCGACGTCCAGCAGCCCCTGTGCCGCCAGCACCCCGAGCGCGATGGGCAGGTCGAAGCGGCCGGATTCCTTGGGCAGGTCGGCGGGCGCCAGGTTGACCGTGATTTTCTTGTTGTGCGGGAAGGCGAAGCCGCTCTGCGCGAGCGCCGCCCGGACGCGCTCGCGTGCCTCCTTGACCTCGGTGTCGGCGAGGCCGACGAGCGTGAAGCTGGGCAAGCCGTTGGCGAGGTGAACCTCGACCACGACATCGGGCGCGTGCAGGCCCACCAGGGCGCGGGTATGGATGACGGCGAGGGTCATGGGGGCTTTTGCGAAGACGCGATGAAGCCGTTGTCGGGCACTCGCAGGTCCAGTTTAAATAGGGGTCAGATTCAACGGCTTTGCGCCGCCCCATTTCTGGCGCGCGAATTGCATGGCCCCATTTCGAAATCGGCCGACAACGGGCCTTTGGGCTGCCCGACGGGCTGCTTTTCATTCTGCAGGGCCTTTGCGCGCACCTTGCGCGCCCCGAACGAGGTTTTCCTGCCGTCTGGCGCTCCATCGGAGTGCGCCATACTTGCGCTCGCATGGTTATTTCGCACCATGGAGGTGCGAGACGTTTGTGCGCGCCACCGGATCGAATCCGGCCGCGCTGCCGCACAAGGCCATCTCCCGCACGATCCTCCGACTCACCCATTCGATCGAGTCGCCACCGGATCTCTGACGTCCTGGCCGGTTTGCTTCTTCTAGCAACCTTGGCCGAGCCGCATCGCGGGCCGCCGCGCAACGCGTGGTCGCTCGACCGCGTGGCACGGAACCTGCGTTAACGGTTCGAAACAAGAACCGACTCCACCCACCACTTCCAAACTTTCGGAGAGACCTGATGAAGAAAACCGCGCTTGTCACTGCAGCCGTACTCGCCATGACCGCTGGCCCCACGATCGCCTTCGCGGACGACGCGCCGGCAGCCAGCCCGATCACCTACAACATCGGTGTGGTCTCCGACTACCGCTACCGCGGCATCTCGCAATCGAAGCTGAAGCCGGCGCTGCAGGGCGGTATCGACTACGCGCAAGGCCCGTTCTACGCCGGCACATGGCTGTCGACGATCGACTGGGTCACGGACTCGATGAAGGCGTACAACAATGCCCAGGAAGCCGCCACGCCCCCGGGAGCGACGGTCTCCACCAGCGGCGCACCGTTGGAGTGGGACCTGTACGGTGGCACCAAGGGCGACATCATCAAGGACACGCTGTCGTACGACGTCGGCGTCCTGGCCTACGTCTACCTGGGCCAGCAGTTCCACAAGATCGGCCTCTCGAACCCCGACACCGGCGAGTTCTACGGCGCCCTGACGTACGGCGTGTTCACCGGCAAGGTCTCGATCAGCGCCACGCCGCTGTTCGGCATGCCCAAGAGCAAGGGCAGCCAGTACTACGACCTGAGCGCCAACTTCGACCTCGGCTCCGGCTTCACCCTGACGCCGGACGTCGGCTACCAGAACATCACCGGCTCTGTCGCGAAGGCTGCCAATGCCTCCTATTCCGACTACTCGCTGACGCTGGGCAAGGACTTCGGCAAGGGCCTGTCCGCCTCGTTGCAGGTCATCGCGACCGACGCCGAGAAGAACTTCTACGTCACCTCGGGCGGCAAGTTCACCGGCCGCACCGGCGTCGTCGCGGGCGTGAAGTACTCGTTCTGATCCTCTCGTCGGCCCGGGGCGACCTGGGTCGTTTTGTTCGACAAGAGCGGGCGCGAAAGCCCCGCAAGCCTGGAGATACCGACCAAGAAGATGGTGACTGCCGTCGTGAAGCCCTTCAAGCTCGACGAAGTGCGTGAGGCCCTGAGCGCGATC
>DATHNU010000469.1:0-4997 GCA_035485695.1 Reyranella sp.
CCAACCGGTCCACTACCTCGACAACGGCGCCTCGGCGCAGACACCCGACACGGTGCTCGACGCGGTGCGCGCCTACGAGACCACCGGTCGCGCCAACGTGCTGCGCGGCGTGCATCGCCTGGCCGAGCGGGCGACCGAGGCTTATGAGAATGCGCGCATCGAGGTGGCGACGTTCCTGGGCGTCGAGCCGATGGAGGTCGTGTTCACCGGCGGCTGCACGGCGGCGATCAATCTCGTCGCCTATTCGTATGGCTCGCTATTGAAGCCGGGCGACCGCATCCTGCTGTCGGAGCTGGAGCACCATTCCAACATCGTGCCGTGGCAGCTGCTGCGCTCGCGCACCGGCATCGAGCTCGACATGATCCCGGTGACGGTCGAGGGCCGCATCGATCTCGAGGCGTTGCCGCGCCTGCTGACGCCCAGGACCAGGCTGGTCTCGCTCGCCCATGTCTCGAACGTCACGGGCGCGTTGCTCGACATCCGCGCCGTCGTGGCGATGGCCAAGACGGTCGGCGCCAAGGTGATGCTCGACGGCGCCCAGCGCGCGCCGCACGGGCCGCTCGATCTGCCGGCGCTGGGCATCGATTTCTACGCCTTCGCCGGCCACAAGGCCTACGGTCCCAACGGTGTCGGCGTGCTGTGGGCCAGGCCCGAATTGCTCGAGGCGATGCCGCCGTTCCATGGCGGCGGCTCGATGATCGGCCGCGTCACCCTGGCCGAGACGACCTTTGCGCCGCCGCCGCGCCGCTTCGAGGCCGGCACGCCGCCGATCGGGCAGGCGATCGGGCTGGGGGCGGCCTGCAAATGGATGCGCGGCCTCGACTGGACGGCGGCGCATGCGCACGAGATGGCGCTGGTGCAGCGGTTGATGGACGGGCTGCAGAAGATCGATGGCACGCAGATCCTGGGTCCGGCCAGCCTGCAGAGCCGCTATCCCGTGGTGTCCTTCATGCTGGACGGCGTCCATCCGCACGATGTGGCGCAGACGCTCGACTCGTTCGGCGTCGCGGTGCGCGCCGGGCATCACTGCTGCCAGCCGCTGATGGACCGCTTCGACATCGACGGCACGACGCGGGTCTCGATGGCGCCCTACAACGACAACACCGACATCGATGCGCTGCTCACCGGCGTCCAGCACGCGGCCCGCACGCTACGATGAGCGACCAGCTCTACCAGGACCGCATCGTCGCCTTGGCCAAGGCCAAGACAGGGGCGGGCAAGCTCGTGGCGCCAACCAAGTCGGCGCGGCGCGACAACCCGCTGTGCGGCGATCGGGTCATCATCGACGTCAGGCTGGGCGACACCGGCCACATCGCCGAGATCGCCCATCAGGTCCGCGGTTGCCTGCTCTGCCAGGCCTCGGCCTCGGCGCTGTCGTCGGTCGCGGTCGGCCGTGACAAGGCCGGCATCGAAGCCATCCGTCACGACGCCGAACGCGCGCTCGGCCGCGAGGACGGCGAGGCCGGCGAACCTTTCGCGGCCTTCGCGCCGGTGAAGGCGCACAAGTCGCGCCAGGAGTGTGTCCTGCTGCCGATCGAAGCGCTGCAGGACGCGCTGAGCTGAAAGCACGCTGTCATCCCGAGCGTAGCGAGGGACCTTTGAGGCCACAGCAAAGGTCCCTCGCTACGCTCGGGATGACAATTATTTTGTCTCCCACTTTCGTCTCGACAGCGCCCCGGTTGTGTCACAGTCACAGCTCACGGTGCGCGTGCATCGACCGGGAGAGCTCATGCACCACCTTTTCTTTTCCATCGTCGCCTTGCTGGGCCTTGTCGGGGCGCCGAGCCTCGCCGCCGCGCAGGATCTCGTGCTCAAGCGCGTCATGCTGTCGTCGGGCGGGCTGGGATATTTCGAATACGAGGCCACCGTAGACGGCGACGCCACGCTCAAGCTCACCGTGTCGCTGGCGCAGGTCGACGATGTGCTGAAAAGCCTGGTGGTCTACGACGACAAGGGCGGGGTGGGCGGTCTCAGCCTGCCGGGGCGCGAGCCGCTCGCCCAGGCCTTCAAGGATCTGCCGTTCGACCAGGACTCGCTCAGCTCTCCCGCCGATCTTCTGGCCACGCTCAAGGGCGCGGAGATCACGGTCGGCGGCAGCCGTGCGATCACCGGCCGCATCGTGTCGGTGCAGGACGAGACCGTGACGACGAACGACGGCAAGGCCACGACCAAGCGCACGCGGGTCACCCTGCTCACCGATCGCGGCCTGCAGCAGTTCATTCTCGAGGATGCCGAGAACCTGCAATTCGCCGACGGAGCCTTACGTGACAAGGTCGCCCAGGCCCTCATGGCCCTTCAGACCAATCGCGCCAAGGATGCGCGCACGCTCGAACTGGCGACGCGCGGCCAGGGCAAGCGCACGGTGCGCGTCGCCTATATCGTCGAGGTGCCGGTATGGAAGGCGTCGTACCGCCTGACCCTGCCGGGCGATCCGGCGGCGCCGAAGGCCGCCCTGCAGGGCTGGGCGACGGTCGAGAATCTGAGCGGCCAGGACTGGAAGGACATCGAGCTCACCCTGGTGTCGGGCCGGCCCGTGGCGTTCCACCAGGCGCTCTACGAGGCCTACTACGTCAAGCGTCCCGAGATTCCCGTCGAAGTCGCCGGCAGGTTGATGCCGGGCGTCGACCGCGGCGGCGTGGAGGCCGCCAAGGCGGCACCGCCGCCCCCGCCGTCGCCGGCCGGCGCGCCGCAGTACCGGCCGCAGCAGGAACGCGCACTGGCCGCGACGGCTGCTCCGCCAGCGACCATCGCCGGCGCCGCCGAGCAGGTCGAGGCCACCGATGCCGCGACGCAAGTCGTCTTCAAGTATCCGCGCGCCGTCAGTGTCGACAATGGCCGCACGCTCTCGATCCCGATCATCGACCGCGAGGTGCCGGCGCAGCGGCTGGCGCTCTATCAGGCCGAGACGGCGGCACGCAATCCGCTGGCGGCGATCCGGCTCAGCAACGACGGCGACTCGGGCCTGCCACCGGGCATCATCACCCTCTACGAACGCGACAGAGCGGACTACGTCACCTATGTCGGCGATGCGCGCCTGTCGGGCTTCCCGGTCGGCGAGACTCGGCTGCTGGCCTATGCGCTCGACGAGAAGATCACGGTCGAGCGCGACGCCGCGCAGACCGACCGAATCGCCACCGGCACGATCGCGCAAGGCGCGCTGCGCCTGTCGAGGGTCATCCGGCAGACCGTGACCTATCGCGTGCGTGGCCCGGCCAAGGAGCCGCGCCAGCTCATCGTCATGCAACGCCGGCTGCCGGGCTGGACCCTGGTCAAGCCGGATCCCAAGACCGTCGAGCTGAGCGAGGGCAATTACCGCATTCCGTTCCAGCTGCCCGGCGGCGACCAGACCCAGACCTTCGAGGTCGTGCAGGAGCAGACGCAACAGCAGGAGCTGCGCCTGGTCGATACCGCCGCCGACCAGATCCGGGTCTATGCCCAGGCGCGAGAGTTCGATGCCAAGACGCGCGACGCGCTCACCAAGGTGCTGCAGCTGCAAGGCGCCGTCGCCGATGCGCAGCGCAAGGTGACGCAGGCCGACGCCGAGCGGCAGCAGATCGTCCAGGAGCAGGCCCGCCTGCGCGACAATCTCGCGCGCGTGCCGGCCAACAGCGATTTGCAGCGCCGTTACCTGGCCACGCTCGACAAGCAGGAGACCGAGCTCGAAGCGATCGCCAAGCGCCGCGCCGACGCCGACAAGGAGGTCGAGACCGCGCGCGAGGCGCTGCGGAGTTACGTGGCGCAGCTGGGGTAGGCGTCTTGCCGGACCGCGGACCTCCAGGCGACTCAAGTTGATTCTACTCATGCTCCTCTCCCCCTTGGGGGAGAGGCTGGGTGAGGGGGTGATGCAGGAGAGAGTCTTCGGGTTGACCCCCTCACCTAACCTCTCCCCAAGGGGGAGAGGAACATGACTCATGAGCGGGCCTGGAGGCCCGCGGTCCGGCAAGAAGGTCAGCCCGCCCGCAAGGTTCTCACCGCATCGTCGCGGCGGAAGAGGTAGAGCAGGGCGCGGAGCGCCGCACCGCGCTCGGACTGCAGGTCGGGATCGCGCTCGATCACCAGGCGCGCATCGTCGCGGGCGGCCTGCAGCAATTCGGCATGGGCGGCGAGGTCGGCCAGCCGCATGTCCGGCAGGCCGCTCTGCCGCGTGCCCAAAAGCTCACCGGCGCCGCGCAGGCGGAGATCCTCCTCGGCGATGCGGAAGCCGTCCTCGGTCTCACGCATGATGGCGAGCCTGGCCTTGGCGGTCTCGCCCAGCGGCTGGGCGTAGAGCAGCACGCAAGTGGACTTTTTCGTCCCGCGTCCGACCCGGCCGCGCAGCTGGTGGAGCTGTGCCAGGCCAAAGCGCTCGGCATGCTCGATCACCATCACTGTCGCGGCGGGCACGTCGACGCCAACCTCGATCACGGTCGTAGCGACCAGCACCGACAGGCGGCCGTCGGCGAACGCCGCCATCGTCGCCTCGCGTTCGGCGCTCTTGAGACGGCCATGCAACAGCCCGACCTTGCCGGGAAACCGTGCGCTCAACTGGCCGAAGCGCTCCTCGACATTGGCGAGGTCGACTTCCTCCGACTCTTCGATCAACGGACACACCCAGTAGACCCTTCCGCCCGCCGCGATCTGCCGGCCGACGCCGTCGACCACCTCGCCGATGCGTTCCAAGGGAATGGTGCGGGTGTCGATCGGCTGGCGGCCGGCCGGTTTCTCGGTCAGCTTCGAGACATCGAGGTCGCCATAGGCCGCCAACATGAGCGTGCGTGGGATCGGCGTGGCCGTCATGACCAGAAGATCGACCGCATGGCCCTTGGACGACAGCGCCATGCGCTGGTGCACGCCGAAGCGATGCTGCTCGTCGACCACGGCCAGGGCGAGGTCGGCGAACTCGACGTCCTCCTGGACGAGCGCATGCGTGCCGACCACGAGATGGATCGAGCCGTCTAAAAGGCCCTTCAGGGTTTCCTTCTTCTGCTTCTGGCTGTCGCGGCCGGTGAGCAACGCCA
>DATHNU010000470.1:0-2343 GCA_035485695.1 Reyranella sp.
CCCGGTCGGCACCTGCAAGATGGGCCCGGCCAACGATCCGATGGCGGTGGTCGACCACCGCTGCCGCGTCCGCGGCCTGGAAGGGCTGCGCGTGGTCGATGCCTCGGTGATGCCGACGCTGGTCGGCGGCAACACCAACGCCCCCACCATCATGATCGCCGAGAGGGTCGCCGCCTTCATGCAGGAGCCGTGACCAAGCCGGTGGCCGTGTTGTAAGCTCCCTCGATCATGAACGAGTTCGCCAGGGCACTCCGACGATGGCGGCGCCTTCGCGGCGTCAAGCAAAGCCATGCCGCTGAGCTGTTCGGCGTCACCCAGGCGACCCTGTCGCGCTGGGAACGCGGCCATCATCGGCTGCCCGATGCAGCGGCGCGCAAGCTCTCACGCCTTCTGGCGGCGCCGCTCGATTCGGCAGCCGATGCCGGCCTGCGCCGGCTGGTCGAAAGCTCCGCCCTTCCCGTTCATCTGATCTGCGATCTCTCGCACCGCCTGCTGGCGGCCTCGCCGGGGCGCTTTGCCGAATGGACGGCCGGCGCGGCCGAGCTGCGCGGCGTGTCGCTGTGGGGTTTCGCCACCGACGAGATCCGCTCGGCCGAGGCGCGGCTGGGCGAGCTCGGCTGGTACGATGACGGCGCGGCCCAGGTGAGCTTCTGGACCGGCACCAATGACAGCCCGATCGTGAGCATCGATGCCGGCATCCTGGTGTGGGAGCGCCTGCAGCTCAGCGACGGCACCCTGGCGCGGCTCGTGACCTCGGTCGCTCACTAGGCAGCGAATACTTTATTCGTGGGCCGAGGCCCGGCGCTTCCGTAGGGTCGTCGGCATGACGACATCGTGGGGACGGATTGCCCTGCTGTACGCCATCGGCGTCGTGGCCGCCGGCCAGCTCGGCATCGTGCCGCCGCTGGTGCCGGCGTTGCAGCGCGATCTCGGCCTGTCGCTCGCCGGCGCCGGCATGGCGGTGTCGATCGTCACCCTGGTCGGCGCGCTGTTCGGCCTGCCGGCGGGCGGCTGGTGCGAGAGGGTGGGTCACGCGCGCGCGCTCAGCATCGGCATCCTCGTCATGGCCGCGGCGGCGGTGCTTTGCGCGGCGGCCGACGATGCCAACACGTTGCTCGCCGCGCGCGGCTTGGCCGGCGCCGGTTATCTGCTGGTCGTCGTCGCCAGCCCCTCGCTGATGGTCAGCACCGCCGAACCGCGGCACCATGCTTTCGCGCTGTCGCTGTGGGGGACCTTCGTGCCGGCCGGCATCGCGCTTTCGGGAATCGCGGCGGCGACCTTCGCCGACGGCGCGGGCTGGCGGATCATCTTCGCCGTCGACGCCGTCCTGCTGGCCTTTGGCCTGATCATCGCCATCGTCGCCATTCCAAGGACTAGTGAACCACGGCACGACGAGCGACGCGTGTCGATCGGAGCGCTGCGGGCCGCCGCCCCGCTCTCGATCGCCTTCTTCTGCTTCGCCCTGATCTTCCTGGCACTCGCCGGATTGTTGCCGGCCTATCTCGTCGAGAGGCTTGGGCTGCCGCCGGACGCAGCCGGCCGGATCGTCGCCGTCGCGACCGCCTTCGGCATCGCCGGCAGCCTCTTGGCGGGATGGCTGACGCACCGCGGGGCGTCGCTCGGTCGTCTGGTCGCGGTGGGCCTGATCGCCCCCACCGTGATCGCTGCGCTGTCATTCAGCGCGGCGGCACCAGTCCCGCTGGCCGTCGCGGGCTTCGCGATGTGCTTCGCGGCGGGCGGGTTGGTGCCCGCGGCGGTTTTCGCCTCGGTGCCGCAGGTCGCTGCCGACAGGCGGGCGATCGGGCCGATCAACGGCCTGCTGGCGCAGGCGGGCAGCCTGGGATCCCTGGCCGGTCCGCCCCTGCTCGCGCTCTGGGTTGAAGGGACGAGCTGGTCACTGGCGCCGCTGATGCTCCTCGCCGTCGCGGCCATCGGGGCGGCCTCGGCGCTTGCCGTCAAACCCGCCTAGACGCGCTTCTCCACCACCAGCAGCCAAGTCTTGCCTGCGAACGGCACCAGCCGGCCGTGCGAATCGACGGGATAGAGGCTCATGGTCACGCTGTTCTTCACGTTGCCGCCGATCGCCTGCAGGTAGCCGCCGTGCTCATCGGTGACGATGTCGCAATGGGTGGCGGTATTGTCGATGCGCCGCCGCGCGGTGCGCGGATCGGCGTAGCGCCAGGTGGGCCCCGCGGTGCCGGCGCAGACGAGATCGCCGGGCTTGGGCGAATATTCGTTGGGCGCGTGCAGCCTGAAGGCTGCGCGGCCGCCTCGCTGCTCGTGGTCGTAGAGGGCGGCGAGATAGCCGCCATGGCGGCCGTCGCGCGGGAACTCGCTGGCGGG
>DATHNU010000471.1:0-2557 GCA_035485695.1 Reyranella sp.
GTCCGCTTCCACACCTACGTGGTTCGCGAATAGCCGCCGTCGGCGGGTGGGTCGGGCGGCGGCGGGTGCGTGGCGCCCGCGCCGAGGACGCGCTGCATCAGGAGGCTGTCGGTCCAGCGGCCGAACCTGTAGCCCACGCCCTCGAGCAGGCCGACCCTCCGGAAACCGAAGGCTTCGTGCAGGTTCTGCGACGGCAGGTTCTCGGCGTCGACATAGGCGATCATCTGGCGAAAGCCCTCCGCCGTGCAGGCCTCGATCAGGGCCGGCAGCAGCAGCCGCCCGACGCCGGAATGCAAATGATCCGGATGAACGTAGATCGAGTGCTTGACGGCATAGCGGTAGGCCGGCCGCTTGCGGAACGGCACCGCGTAGGCGTAACCCACGATCGATTCGCCACGTTCCGCCACCAGGTGCGGCAGCCGGCGCTTGAGCATGTTCTTGCGGCGGCGCTTGATATCCTCGTCCTGCAGCGGCGCGGGATCGATCATGTCTAGGCCATGGCCGATATGGTGCGCATAGATCGCCAGCATGGCCGGGACGTCGGTCTCGGTCGAGCTGCGCACCGTGAGGCCGCGAAAGCAGGTCGTCGGCGAGTTCAAGCGATCCTTCAAACACGGCCACGTGACGGTTTGATGTCGCTCGAAGAGGGAAATATCAGCGCGCCGCGGGCGCCGGTTTCTTCAGGAGCAGGATGGCCAGGATCGCCACCAGCAGGAGGACGCCCAGCACCAGGAAGACGTCGCCGAACGCCAGAGTGTAGGCCTGCCGCTGGACGCGGCCGGCGATGGTGGCCACGGCCTTGTGCCACGCGGTCGCCGGGTCGACGACACCATGGCTCTGGAAAGGTGCACGAGCTGGTCGATACGCTGACACGTCACCTCGTCGAACAGCGAGACCGACTGGGCAAGCGTGCTGGAATGGAAATGCTCGCGCCGGATCAGGAAGGTCTGCAGGACGGCGATACCGAAGGCGCCGCCGAGATTGCGCAGGACGTTGAGCAGTGTCGAGGCCGAGGCTTTGTCGACGACCGCGATGCCGGCCACGGCGAGCGTGGCGAGCGGCGTCATCACCAGCGCCTGGCCCACGGCGCGCACGACGTTGGGCAGCAGGAGCTGATCGCCGCCGAGATCGGTGCAGAGCTTGATCAAAGGGAACTCGTCCCGTCGCCTTCGCCCTGCGTTCCTGCAGATCACCAGCTCGATTTGATGGGATCCGGCGGTCCGGCTCCGAGTGCCGGAAACGGATGATAGGTTCGGCGGGCGCTGTCGAGACTGCGCGCGAACGTATCAATTGTAGCGACGGAACAATCATCGGGTGTCAGGCCTGCGGGCCCGCCTATAGTGGAGGGGCCGCTGCACAACCGACGGGAGTCGCGATGATGCGTTGGGCATCCATGATCACCGCCGTGCGGATCGGCGTGGGCCTGCAGGCCGTCATGGTCAGCATCCTGGGGCTCAGCCTGGTCATCGGCTGGTCGAGCTGGCAGGCCGAGACGGCCAAGCAGCAGACCGACGCCACGCTGCGCTACTTCGACAGGCTGATGACGCGCGACTACATCCAGTATCTGTGGGAGATCCAGGAATTCACCCTGTGCTTCGAGCGCGCGGCCAAGAACCATCTCTCCTACTCCCGCTTCGATGCCGTGCAGCGCCAGGACGAAGCCTACAAAACGGCTGCCCGCTGGTGGGACCTGGTCGAGAACGACCAGAAGGAACTCGAGGGCTGCGGCAAGCCCGTGCAGATCGAAGAGAAGCTGATGGTCGTCTACGGCCGCCTCGAGGCACTCGCTTCGTGCGCCAAGCAGCAACTGTGCAGCTTCGGCCGGGCGGTCGATATGATCGAGGCGGTCGACTACATAACCCTGCTGTCGATCTCGAACTACCTGCTGCTGACGCGCGACCGCGACCGCAGGATCTCCCGCGAATGGTACATGTCAGGCGCCCTGGTCGACCTGGTCGAGGTCGTCGAACGATACGTGTTCGAAGGCCGCAGCAGCGCGATGGCCTATGCCAACCGGCTCGACCGCAACGGATCGGCCGTCGAGAACTCGCCCATCCTGCGGCCGGCGGAGATCGAGGCCATCCGCAACAAGCGCACACGCTGCGACCAGTCGGCAGGCACATCGTCCGACGATTGGCCGCGCTGCCTGTCGCCCGAACGGCGGCGGCAGCCATGAGCATCATCGACGGACGACCGTGGAGCGAGCGCCGACAAAAAGAGAGCCCGGACCGCACGATCCGAAGATCGCGCGGTCCGGGCCCTTGGACGCCCCCTCAAACCCTGGCGTGTTACTTGAGACTGTTCGAAATCCGCCTCAGTCCGCTCGCGGTGCTGTTCTCCAGATCGCCGACCCGTGCCGCGCGCTCGGCCCACTGCCTGACCAGCGGCGGCATCTCGTAGCCCAGCACCGACTCGGGCAGCCTGAGCTGCAGGTTGCCCGTCGCGGCGAGGCAGGCCATCCCCAGAAAGCCCAGCTTGAACACCCATCCGAGCAGAAAACGCATCAACACCCCTTTGGCGATGCGGATGATAATTTCACAGGCTCCGACAAGACAGT
>DATHNU010000472.1:0-8655 GCA_035485695.1 Reyranella sp.
GTCTACTGGCTGGAACAGACGGGAACGACCGGGCTGGTCGGCCCGGTGATCGTGGTCCTGCTGATCCGCGAGCTGGTGCCCATCCTGATCGGCTTGATCGTGTTCGGCCGCAGCGGCACCGCCACCCTGATCGAGCTCGGCGAGGCGCAGACCAAGGGCTGGCTGCGCGTGCTCGAGATCCAGGGCCTCGATCCGCTGGTGCTGCTGGTGCTGCCGCGTGCCTTCGGCTTCGCCATCGGCGCCTTCTGCCTCGCCACCGTGCTGCTGCTCACCACCCTTGTCACGGGATACCTGGTGGCGCACGCGCTGGGGCTGGTCGCCTACTCGGTGTGGGATTTCGCCGACCTCGTGCTGCGCGCGATGAAGGTGCAGGACTTCATCTTCCCGCCCCTCAAATGCATCACCATCGGGTTCGTGGTGGCGCTCGCCTGCTGCGCCACCGGGCTTGGGCGACGCGACGAGTCCGACGAGCTGCAGCGGCTGGTGCCGCGCGGCTTCGTGCGCTCCGCGCTCGCCATCCTGGTGGTCAACAGCCTGTTCGATCTGGTGGGCTGAGATGGCTCTCCCCGTCGGCCGATCGGTCCTGTCGCTGCGAGGCGTGATTCCGGCCGAGCGGCGGTTATCCGCCAAACCGACGCGTCTCGATCTCGAGCTGCCGCGCGGCGCGGTGGCCCTGCTGCAGGTCGACGACGAGGCCGATGCCACGGCGCTGGTCGATCTCTGCGTCGGGCTCGCCGATCCCGGCGCTGGCCGCGTGCGCTTCCTGGGCGTCGACTGGACGACGCGCAATCCGCGCGAGCGGCTGACCCGCCGCCGACGCATCGGCGCCATCGTGCAGACCGCGGTCTGGCCCACCCACATGACGGTGCTGGAGGCGGTGCTCTTGGCGCGCTTCTACCATTTCAAGCGGCCGCCCGCCGAGGTGATCGCCGACGCCACCACGCTCGCCCGCCTGTTCGGCCTGCCCGGCCTGCCCGTCGGACGGAGCGAGACGACGCCGTTGCGCGCGCTGATCCGCGCCGCCTGTGTGCGCGGATTCCTCGGCTCGCCCGACCTGATCGTGGTACATGACCAGATGCTTGACCAGTCAGCGGGCCTCGCCGTCCCGATGGCGCAGGCGATCTCTGCCGCCTGCGACCGGGGCGCCACGGTTTTGTGGATCACGACGAACCTCGGCGCTCGCGCGGCCGAGTTCGTCCACACGAATCATGTGTTGCGTCTGGGCGACGCCGGCCTGGTGCCGGCACGGAGGTCGCGATGAAGCGCTCGATCTTCGGTCTCCACCAGCTCGACGAGATCGTGGGCGCCGTGGTGCTCGCCTGCATCGGCGTGTTCATCGCCGTGCTGATCAATGCCGGCCTGCTCAAGGACTGGTTCCAGCCGTCCTTCACCTTGCGCATCCTGCTGCCCGACGAAGGCGTCTCGGGCCTGGCGCCGGGCGCGGAAGTGCAGGTTCTGGGCACGCGGGCCGGCGAGGTCCGCCGCATCATCATCGATCCCAGCCAGCACATGCATGCCGTTGCCCGGGTCGAGGACCAGATGCGGCCGTTCATCCGCCGCGACTCCAAGGTCTCGATCCGCCGCCAGTTCGGCGTGGCGGGCGCGGCCTTCATCGACATCGCGCGCGGCACCGGGCCGGAGCTCGACTGGTCCTATGCCGTGATCGCCGCGACCCCCGATCGCGCGGCGACCGACACGCTGGGCCAGATGATCGACGAGGTGCGCGCCAAGATCGCGCCGGTGCTCGACGACGTCCAGAAAGCGGTGCTGGCCTTCACCGCGGTTGCCCAGCGCGCGATCGATCCGGCCGGGCCGCTAGAACAGACACTGTCCTCGGCCGCAGGCATCGCCCACAGGGTCGAGGCCGGCGAAGGCGTCGCGGGCCGCCTGCTCGCCAACGACAAGATGGCGAACGATCTCGAAGCGAGCTTGCTCAGCGTGCGCGAGCTTGCCGCCCAGCTCGAGCGCACGTCGAAGGATCCGCGCATCGGCCAGATTCTGCTCAAGACCGACGCCGTGCTGACCTCGCTGCAGGCCACGACGCGCAATCTCGCGACCACGATGCCCAAGATCACCGAGAACGTGACGGCCACCACCGACGCCATGCCGGCGACCTTGCTGCAGGCCCAGATCGCCGCCCACGAGCTCGAGCTGCTGCTGGGCCAGCTGCGGCACAACTGGCTGTTCGGCGGCAGCGGCGGCGCACCAACCGCGCCCACCACCCGCCGCGCGCCAGCCATCGAGGTCCGGCCGTGAGGATGCGGCCATGAGGATACGGCCGGGCGTGCTGGTGCCGCTCGCGGCGCTGGCGCTTGCCGCCTGCGGCGGCTCCAGTCCGGCCGACACCGGACCGCCGCCCGACGTCAAGCTCGACCAGGCCAACCGTGCCGGCACGCAGGCGCTGTCGGTCGACATGCCGAGCCTCGCGGTGCGCGAATACAAGGTGGCGTTGACCCGCGCCTACGAACGCGACGATGCCGGCGCCATCGCCGATGTGGCCTACAATCTGGCGCTCGCCCAGATGAAGTCGGGAGACTCCAAGGCGGCGCTCGCCACGCTGCGCGATACGCGCGCCGAGCTCGACCGTCGGCGCGTCCCGATTCCGGCCGAGCTCTTCCTGGTCGAGGCCGCGGCGGCCTATCGCATCGGCGACTACGCGGGCGCCTCGACGGCCGCGCAACAAGCGCTCGATCGACCCGCGAAAGATCCCGACACCGTGCCGCGCGCCTGGTTCATCCGCGGCCTGGTTGCGGCCGAGCGCGGCGATGGCGCGACTCTCGGCCAGGCGATTGCGGCACTGCCGCCCACCAAGCAGGCCGATCTCGAAGCCGACCGCCAGGAACTGCAGGGTCGCGCCGCATTGCTCGACAACCGTCCGGCCGAGGCACTGTCGCTTTTCGAGCAGTCCGCCGCCAACCGGCAGCAGGCGCTCGACTACCGCGGCATGGCACGGGCATTATCGTTCGCGGGCGACAGCGCGCTGCGCGCCAACCGGGCCGCCGACGCGGCCGACCTGTTCCTGCGGGCCGGCCGCAGTGCGCTGCTGCAGGGCGACACGGCGACGGCGCTGCCGCTCCTGAAGCAGGCCGAGGATCTGGCGCGCCAGACCGCGCAGGCCAGCATCATCGAAGAGGTCGCGCGGCTGCGCAAAGCAGCGGCCGAGCGGACAACACGGGCTTAGGTTCACGGGCGTATTTTTGAGGGGAGAAGATCATGATCCTAGGAATGTCACTCGAGACGTTCACTTTCCTGCATGTCGTCATCAGCATGGTCGGCATCATGACCGGGATAATCGTCGTTGCGGTGATGCTGCAAAACGGACCGATTGCCGGCTGGAATGGATTCTTTCTCACCACCACCATCGTGACGAGCGTGACGGGCTTCTTCTTCCCGGCGAAGGGACTCCTGCCGTCGCACATCGTCGGCATCATTTCGCTGGTGGTGCTGGCCATCGCCCTGTTCGCCTACTACAGCCGCCATCTGATGGGTCCGTGGCGTGCGGTCTACGTGGTCTGTGCCGTCATCGCGCTCTGGCTCAACGTCTTCGTGGGCATCGTGCAGTCGTTCGGCAAGTTCGCCTACCTGCACAATCTTGCGCCCACCGGCTCGGAACCGCCATTCGCCGTGGCGCAGGGTCTTGGGCTGATCCTGTTCATCGTCGCCGGCTTCCTGGCGGTACAGCGCTTCCATCCGCCGCTCAGGACCTGACGCGCAGGGCCTGATCGTCCCTACGGAAAAGTGAACGACAGCGCGGCGGCCGCTCGCCGGCCGCCGCGCTACTGTACGCGCAACGACAACCATGGAGGTCGGCATGCGCGGCAAAGGACTGCTTCTCGGCTCGGTGTTGGCAATGGCTCTGGCCCTGCCGGCATCGGCGCAGGGCACGATCGACCGGCTCTACGTCATGGATTGCGGCCACAATGCCGCGACCGACCAGTCGCGCTGGTCGCCCGGCGTCAATGTCGGCAAGCCGATCGAGCTGTCGGACAATTGCTACCTGATCCACCACGGCGCGGACTGGATGCTATGGGACACCGGCTATCCCGATGCGGTGGCCGAGAAGCCCCTCACCAGCCCGATCGGCACGGCGACCCGCGCCAAGACCCTGGCGGCGCAGCTGGCCGAGGTCGGCGTCAAGCCGGCCGACATCAAGTACGTCGCGGTCTCGCACACCCACGGCGACCATGTCGGCAATGTCGACATGTTTCCCTCGTCGACGCTCCTGATCCAGAAGCCCGAATTCGACTGGGCCTTCGCCGAGGGCAAGACCCCGCCCTTCAAGGCCGATCGACCCATCAAGAAGCTCGAGGGCGACCTCGACGTGTTCGGCGACGGCAGCGTGACGATCCTCTCCACGCCGGGCCACACGCCCGGCCACGAGTCACTGCTTGTGCATCTGCCCAAGACCGGCTGGGTGGTGCTCTCGGGCGATGCCGCGCACTTCAAGGACAATTGGGACAACAAGCGGGTGGCGTCGATGAACACCAGCGCCGACCAGACGCAGGCGTCGTACAAAAAGATCGCCGACGTGATGGCGCAAAAGAACGCAGCGTTGTGGATCAACCACGACCTGCCGCAGAGCCAGGGCCAGAAGCACGCGCCGCAATTCTACGATTGACGACCGACGCTCCGTGGCGATGAATTCGCTGCGTGAACGCCTCTCCGATCATCGCCCCTCTCAGCCTGTCGAACGTGGCGACGGTCGCCTTCGCCGCGCTCTGCCTGTGGACCGTCGCGTCGCAGGCGTGGGGCAATGTCGTGAAGATGTGGCGCCTGGCCGTGCCGCCCTGCTTCGGCGCGGTCCAGGCCTTCGTCCTGCTGGCCGGCGTGTTCGATGCCACCCCGATCAACGACGCGGAATGGCTTGCCGCGGCAATCGTGGGCGGCGTGATCGGCCGCATGCGGGGATGGGCGCTGGCGGTCGAGGTCGACCGGCGGCTGGACCTGGTGCGCCAACATCGCTCGCCCGACGCGCTGGTGATGGGCGCCGCGCTGGTGATGCTGGCCGTGATCGATTTCGCCTCGGCGGCATCCCAGGATCCGCTCATCGAGCCGCAACATGTCGCGGCCGGCGCCGCGTTTTGCGCCGCCTATCTCGGCGGCCGTGCGATCGCCATCGCCGTGCGCGCCGGACGCCTGCCGCACGTCGAATTGCACGGCACCTAGAGAATGGCGTCACGCGTCGCTCGCTTCCTGGCAGCCATCGCATTACTGGCACTGAGCGCAGGCGGGGCACTGGCGCAGACCTATCCCAGCCGACCGCTGCGCATCGTGGTGCCGTTCGCGGCGGGCGCCGGCGTGCTCGACATCATGGCCCGTCTCGTCGGCCGGCATCTCGGTGCTGCTCTCGGGCAACAGGTGGTGATCGACAACCGGCCGGGCGCGGGCGGCATCGTCGGCGCCGAGGTCGTGGCCCGGGCCGAGCCCGATGGCTACACCCTCTTGATGGGCAACAGCGCGCTGATGGTGAGCCCCTATCTCTATGCCCGGCTCTCCTTCGATCCGCTCACGGACTTCGTGCCGGTGACGATGGTGAATGCCGCGCCGCTGCTCCTGGTCGTGAACCCGTCGGTGCCCGTGCAGTCGGTCCAGGAGTTGATCGCCTACGCCAGGGCGCGTCCAGGCCAGCTCAATTACGGCTCGGGCGGCGTCGGCAGCACGCCCTATCTCGCCACCGAACTGCTGAAGTCGATGGCCGGCATCGACGTGGTGCATGTACCCTACAAAGGGGGCGCGCCGGCGCTGGCGGATCTCATGGCCGGACAGCTCACCTTCATGATCGAGAACGTGCCGGGCACGTTGCCGCTGGTGAAGTCGGGCAAGCTGCGCGCGCTGGCGATCACCAGCGCGGAGCGCTCGCCGCTCGTACCCGACCTGCCGACGATGGCCGAGGCGGGCGTGGCGGGCTACGAGATGGTGGGCTGGAACGGGATCTTTGTCGCCAAAGGCACGCCGGCCGAGATCGTGGCGCGGCTCAGCACGGCCCTCGCGAAAGTCCTGAGCTTGCCCGACGTGCGGGAGCAGATGGCGACGCTGGGCGCCGAGCCTGGCGGCGACACGCCGCAAGCCTTCGGTGCGTTCGTCAGCACCGAAGCAACGCGCTGGGGCAAGATCATCAAAGAAAAAGGTATCCGCCCCGAGTAGAGCCCGGGGCGGACGATTGATTTACCACGGTACGGCAGTCGTCCTCGTCGTCGTTGTCGTCGTCGGCGCCGGCGCCGGGTCGGTGTAGACCACAGTGCCCGGTGCCGGACTCGTCGCGACGGTGGCGACCGGCGCGGGACGTTCGACTGTTTCGGTACGCACGGTGCACGCACTGGCCACGCCGGCAAGCGTGGCGGCGATAGCGATCGTGGAAAGGGTTTTCATCGGCAGGTCCTCCTTCTTGGAGGGCAACGGCCAAGTCCGCCAGCGGTTGCGCCCACCGGTGCCTCATTGCCGCCTCGCCACCGCCACAGTGCTACTTCACCGCGACGATATCGGCCACCCCGACCTTCTTGTTGAGCACTGTCTGCAGCACGACGAAGCGGCCGGCCGAATTGTGGTCGTCGAAAGTCACGGTCTTGCCCATGACGTTGGTGAATTTCATCGCCCTGATGGCGTCCTTCACCTTGGGACCGTCGGTGCTGTTCGCATCCTTGATCGCCTGGGCGATGATGCGGATGGCGTCATAGCCGCCCCAGGTCTGCAGGTAGGGCTCGGACTTGTACTTGGCCCGGATCGCCTCGACGAAGGCCTTGTTCGATGGCGCGTCGATCGTGGCGTTGTAGGTCCAGGCGCTGATCGACTTCTCCATGCCGCCCGCCTCGATGATCGGCTGATTGCGGCCGCCCAGCTCGACCCGGCCGGTATAGGGAATGCGCACGCCGAGCTGCATGGCCTGGCGCAGGAAGTTGATCGAATCGCCGCCCACCTGGAAGGTCGCGATGGCGTCGGGCCGGCGCTGCTGGATGCGCGTCAGGATGGTGGTGAAGTCGGGCGCATTCTGCGGATGGAAGTCGGTCGACACGACGGTGACGCCGGCCTTCTCGGCGACCGCCTTGAAGGCGTCGGCGCCGCCGCGGCCGAAGTCGGTATCCTCGCCGATGATCGCCACCGTCTTGAACACCTTCTTGGTCCCGAGATAGATGCCGAGGGCATCCATCATGGCTGAGTCGGACGGGCTGATGCGGAACGAATATTCGTTACGGCCGGGCCCGGCCAGCTCGGTGATCTGCGGGTTCGAGGCGATGCCGGTGATCATCGGGATCTTGGCGTCGGCCACGATCTTCATACTGGCGAGATGAGCCGAGCTGCAATGCGCACCCTCGATCGCCACCACCTTGGCCTCGACCAGCTTGTTGGCGACGTTGACCGCCTCCGACGGATTGCACTTGTTGTCGAGCACCATGAGCTCGATCTTGCGGCCGCCCAAAAGGCCGCCGGCGGCGTTGATCTCCTCGACGGCGAGGTTGACCCCCCACATTTCCCATTCCGAGGCGACGGCCGCCACGCCGGTTTGCGGCGTCGAGACGCCGATCACGATGGGCTGCGCCGTCACCGGCGCAGCACCCAGTACGCAGGCGACAGCCGTCGCCATCCAGAATTTCACCCTCATCGCTTCCCTCCGCTCACGCTCCCCGTGGTCAGTCAACTACATAGCAGGCGGCATGCCAAGCAGACGCGAGATGCGCTGGGCAGCGCCGGTCACCAGCGGCTCGGCGCTGTGCAAGGAGAGGCCGGCGTCGAGATATTTGGGAAAAGCGACGCTCAGTGCCGCCACGACGCTGCCCGTGCGATCGCGGATCGGCGCGCCGACCGAGAGAACGCCCGGAATGTTCTCCTCGTTGACGATGGCGAACCCTTGTCGCCGCACCTTGGCCAGCGAGGCGACAAGGACGGCCGGATCGGTGACGGTATGCGGCGTGATGGCAGCGAGCTTGCGCGTGCCCAGAAGCTTGCGCGCCGCGCCGTCGCCCAGCGCCGCTAAAAGCACCTTGCCGGCACTGGTGCTGTGCAGCGGCATCTCGCTGCCCGGACTGACCTTGATGGCGACCGGGCCGTCGGCCTGCACGGCCAGCAGGTAGATGGCGCGACCGTCGCGCAGCACCGAGACGAAGCCGTTCAGATGGTGCTCGTGCGCCAGCCGCTCGAGTTCGCGGCGGGCGGCGACGACATAGTCGAAGGCGCCCTCGCCGCTCGCCGCCAGCGCGAGCGACTGATGGCCCAGGCGATAGCGCGCGGTCTCGCTGTTCTTCTCGATGTAGCCGCGGCCGGCGAGCGAGCTGATAAGCCGCTGCACGATGGTCGGGCTGAGGCCCGAGCGGCGGGCGAGCTCGCGGACGCCGACATCGGCGCCTTCGGCCGCGATCATCTCCAGTATGTCGAGGCCGCGCTCGAGCGATTGCGAGCCGGACGCCTTCCTGGCGCCCGCCCTCTTGGCGTCCGAAGGCGCCATGCGCAGCCGCGGCGCCACGATCACGCGGCGGGCGGTCATGGCATGTTGGAGCGCGGACCTCCAGGTCCGCTCAAATTCATGATGCGGACCTGGAGGCCCGCGCTCCGCAGCTGTGCCGGATATCGGTACATCGTTTCGATAGTTGCAGGTTCGCAGGTTTCTTGTTTATCTGTCAACGACATGACGACGAACCATCGGCACCGATCGCCGCACCTCGC
>DATHNU010000473.1:0-10162 GCA_035485695.1 Reyranella sp.
TGTTCCGCGGCAAGACCGGGCACGAGGGCTATCACTGATGCCGGCACCGCGGCAGTGGCTGTGGTTCGTGGGCCTATGGGCCGCCGGCGTCGGCGTCACCGCAGCCGTGGGCTACGGGATCAAGTTCTGGCTGAAACAGTAGCCGGAGTTGCGGGCGGCGTCTTTTCATGCTCTCCCGGAGCGCGGGCGTCCCGCCCGCTCATGGCTGGGAGCGCGCCACTCCGTGGCGCTCATGGGCTGTGTGATCGACAAAGACGCGTCACTAAGCGCGGAGGTTACTCCGCGTGCAGTGGCGCGCTCCCGGCAAAGCCAAAGAGGCGGGCGGGACGCCCGCGGTCCGGAGCACCATGACGCGCCCTCAGTAATGCAGTGAGAGTTTCGCACACGACGGTGAACTGCAGCCAGCGGTCGTCAGACGTGCGCATTCGGGATATGTCTCCTTGAAGTGACGGCAGATAGCATCGAAATTTGCATCCCTCTTCGAGACGCTTCGTGTTCCCCAAGACTCCGCTGATCGGCCGCATCGTCGCGGCCAGCACCCACCATCCGCTGATCGTTCTGGCCGCCGCCGTCGTGCTGACGATGGCGGCGCTGGTCTATCTGGGCGGTCATTTCAACATGACCGCCGATACCGCCAAGCTGATCTCGTCGAAGCTGGAATGGCGCCATCGCGAGATCGTCTTCGAGAGGGCGTTTCCGCAGCTCCAGAACCTCACCATGGTCGTGGTCGACGGCGCGACGCCCGAACTGGCCGACGATGGCGCCCAGCGGCTCGCGGCGGCGCTGCAGGACAGACCCGACCTTTTCCACAACGTGCGACGCCCCGACGGCGGGCCGTTCTTCGAGCACAACGGGCTCATGCTGCTGTCGACGGATGACGTCGAATCGGCCACGGAATCGCTGATGCGCGTGCAGCCTATACTTTCCTCGCTCGCCAACGATCCGAGCCTGCGCGGCGTGCTCAAGATGCTGTCCTTCGTTCTGCTCGGCGTCCATAGCGGCGAGGCCAAGCTGCAGGATATCGAGCCCCAGATGACGTCGCTTGCGAGCACCTTCGAGAAGGTCGTGGCCGGCCAGCCCGCCTTCCAGTCCTGGCGGACGCTGGTTGTCGGCACGGCGCCCGCACTGCACGACACACGGCGCATCATCCTGGTCCAGCCGGTCATGAACTACGCCGAGCTGCAGCCCGGGCAGCGGGCGAGCGAGGCGATTCGCGCCGAGGCGCGATCGCTGGGGCTGGATGCGGCGCACGGTGTCGTCGTGCGACTGACCGGCCCGGTGCCGCTGGCGGACGAGGAATTCGCCACGCTCGCCCAGGATGCGCACCTGATCATGGGCGCGATGGTGGTGGCCCTGCTGGGCATCCTGTGGCTGGCGGTGCGCTCGGCGCGCATTGTGCTCGCGATCCTCTGCACCACACTGATCGGCCTGATCCTGACGGCGGCGATCGGCCTGGTGGCGACGGGCCGCTTCAACCTCATATCGGTTGCCTTCATCCCGCTGTTCGTCGGGCTGGGCGTCGATTTCAGCATCCAGTTCAGCGTGCGCAGCCTGGCCGAGCGGTCCATCCGGCCGGACCTCGAGTCGGCGCTGGTCGCGACGGGTGCCGCGATCGGCAAGGCGCTGGCCCTCTCGGCCGCCGCCATCGGCGCGGGCTTCTTCGCCTTCCTGCCGACCAGCTACCTGGGCGTTGCAGAGCTCGGAACCGTCGCCGGCCTCGGCATGGGCATCGCCTTCATCCTCACCATCGTGCTGCTGCCGGCCTTGCTGACCGTGCTGCGCGCGCCGCAAGGCGGCCTGGCGGAAGTGGGCTTCACCGTGCTGGCGCCGGTCGACTCCTTCGTGCACCGCAATCGCCGGCTGGTGCTTGGCACCGCGCTTGCCGCCGCGGTCGTCTCCTTGGCGCTGCTGCCGTTGCTGCGCTTCGACTTCAATCCGCTCGATCTCAAGAGCGCCCGGGTGGAATCGATGACCACGCTGCACGATATGGTGAGCGATCCCGACTGGACGCTCGACGCCATCAACGTGCTCGCCCCGTCGGTCGCCGATGCGGCCTCGCTCGCGCGCCGGCTGGGCGAGCTTCCGGAAGTCGCGCGCGTCGTCAGCCTCAACAGCTTCGTGCCCGAGTACCAGAGGAACAAGCTGATGCTGATCGCCGATGCGGTGGACACCGTGGGGCCCGTTCTCGATGTCGAGCCGGCCGAGCCGGCGTCGGATGCGGAGCTGCGGCAAACCCTTAAGGCGACCGCGGCATCGTTGCGCGAGGCGGCGGCGCAGGCCCAGGACTCTGCCGCTGCCGGTTCGGCGCGCCGGCTGGCAGACGTGCTGGACCGTCTCGAGGCCGCCACGCCGGCAGTGCGCGCGGCCGCCGCGGCCGCCGTCGTGCCGCCGCTCAAGACCATGCTGGCGCAGGTCCGCGATATGCTGAAGGCCGGTCCGGTGTCCCTCGAGAGCCTGCCGCGCGCGCTCGTCGACGACTGGACGACCACCGATGGCCGCGCCCGCCTGCTGGTTCTACCGCACGACGACCGCGACAACGCAGCCCTGCTGCGCTTCGTGCAGGCGGTCAAGGCGGTTGTGCCCGACGCGACCGGCTGGCCGATCTTCACCATCGCCTCGGGCGACAGCGTCATCGATGCGTTCCTGCAGGCCGGGGCCTACTCCTTCCTCACCATCATGCTGCTGCTGATTGTCGTGCTGCGCCGGCTGCGCGACGTGGTGCTGACGATGCTGCCGGTGATGCTGAGCGGACTGCTGACCTTTGCGACCTGCGCGGCGCTCGGCCTGCCGCTCAATTTCACCAACATCATCGCGCTGCCGCTGCTGTTCGGCATCGGCGTCGCCTTCAACATCTATTTCGTGCTGGCGTGGCGCGCCGGCGAGACGGCGATGCTGCAGTCGAGCCTGATGCGCGCCGTCGTCTTCAGCGCCCTGGTGACGGCCACCGCGTTCGGCGCCCTGTGGCTGTCGAGCCATCCCGGCACGGCGAGCATGGGCCGGCTGCTGATGATCTCGCTGGGCTGGGAGCTTCTCGTGACGCTGCTGTTCCGGCCGGCGCTGCTCGCCTTGCCCGCGGCGCGTCACGGCCACATGGCTGACGCGATGAAGCGGGCCGACTGACCCTCAAAACCGAGTCATCGCTGGGGGCGCGCCACTCCAGTGGCGCGTCTTATCTTTTCTGCGCGGTACGGGCTCTCGCGCCTCAGAAGGCGCTGCCGCCCGCCAGCGCGTCAGAACGCGCTAACTAAAAAAACACAAACGACCGGACCACGACGTTCTTGCGGCAGCGGGCGTCGGCGGGCGCGGTCGGGTCGACGCAGGCGGTGTGGAAGGACCAGCGCGAGACCGAGCCGTCGGTGACGGAGTCGTAGCACTTCAGCATCGAGACCTCGGTCGGCGTCTGCCGCGGGAACCAGTACCACTCGTGGTCGGGACGGTAGGTGAAGCGGGTGGTCTCGCCGACGCGGTCGTCGTAGATCCGGTAGTTGTTGATGTAGGGCTGATCGGCGAAGGACGGCCAGGCGCAGAGCACGAAGGGGAACTGCTCGACCGTCTCCATCGGCTTGGCGAGGTTGATCGACACGAACCGCCGCGACATCTTCCGGTCGGCCTCTTCCGCCGTATAGTTCTGCGGGCGCCCGAAGTTCCGCAGGTTCTTGGTCAGCAGCTCGCGGCAGCGCACGCGACCCGAGTTGTCGTTCAGGTCGTTGTGCACGAGGTTGACGTAGCGGGCATTCACGCCCGGGTTCTTGTTGTCCTGGTCTTCCGTGCGGTCGCCCGTGTAGTCCTTGTCGAAGACGTCGTGGTTGTAGACCAGCGCGTCGGTGGCGTCGGGGAAGAACTCGAGCAGCAGCTTCTCGATCTCGGGGTAGAACACGCGCTCGACCTCCGCGGCATCGTAGAAGTTCGAGCACTTGGACTCGAGATGCGCCAGCGAGACGCCGAGCCGGTCCATGCATTCGGGACTGTTGGGTGAGAGGCCTGGGTAGTATTCGCCGATGCGTCGCGCATCGCGCAGCACCTGCGGGAAATAGAGGTTGCGCCGGCGGTTGTCCTCCTCATTCTTGCGCAGCATCGCCGCGGTCTCGGCGTGCGCCTGGTCCCGCCAGATGGCGTTGGATGGAACGATGGAATAGGACGGCCGCTCGGACACGGTATAGGCCAGCGGCAGCGCCACGCCGCCTTCCGGAGTCTTGAGGCTGTTCGATTCGCGGATGTACCTCACGCACTCGTCGTAGTCGCGGAAGGCGAGCCCCCACTTGGTCTTGATCGGACCGGAGGCCGCCTTGTCGATCATGTCGATGACGCGCTGACCCTCGCCCCCGGCGATCTCGGCAACGGCGTCCTCGAGCGCCTTGGTGGTTCCGGCATCGCCGTCCCGGTCAAACGACATGTAGGACAGGCCGCCATTGGCCGCGATGGGCGGCGGCTGACCTTCCGTGCGCTGGAGTGTCGGCACATAGGCAGACGAAACGCGCGCCGCGTCCGCCACAACGTTGCGCTCAGGGAGCTCGAGCTGGCTCATGGCACACCTCCGGTTGGTTGGATGTCACGGTGGCACACGGATCCCGCGTTTTCCAGATCATGAATCTCTTGCAGACCATTAAACCAGGTCATGCGAACAGGCGCTGCGCCTGCCGCGCGAACGCCCCGCGCCTTACGGCCATGCTGTCATCCCGAGCGCAGCGCCTGCCCTGAGCGAAGCCGAAGGGAGGGCGCTACGCTCGGGGGTGACAGTTACGACTCACACATCGGCGATAGTCTCTACTAATGCCGGCCTTCATGGAATGCTGACCCAAAGACAACCTCATGCTGAGGAGCGAGCGCAGCGAGCGTCTCGAAGCATGGGCTGCCGGCACCGTGCTTGCCCCACCCTTCGAGACGGCCCTGCGGGCCTCCTCAGGGTGAGGTAGTATCTGAATCAGCCTGCCACGAAAGCGGGTGCTAGGTCGTCCGCCGCAACGGCCGGCAGTTGAAGGCGAGCGGCCGGCCGCCGCTGCCATATTCGCGCAGGGTGGCGAGGTCGTCGCTGCCGGTCCATTCGTTGGCCCGGTCCATGTAGCGGAAGCCCGTATCGGTCGGCTGGTACTCCATGCGCCAGGTCTTGCCCTCGAGCGTTACCGAGGCGCGGTTCTTGGCGTAGACCACGGAGACTTCCTTGCGGCCGTCGCAGAGATAGGCGATGCCCGATGGATTCGGGTCGTCGGGCGCGGGCCGCGAGATCAGGTTGGTGACAGGCGGCTGTTGTTGTACGCACCCGGCCAGCAGGGTGATTGCGGCAATCGACAGACGCTTCATCGTGCGCTTTCCTCCCGAACGGCACCTAAAGGAATTGACGGGTCCTGACAATGGCACGTCATGTCGACGGAGGGGACAGCTGCAATGCCACATCTCAAGCTGCGCGATGGCGCAGAGCTCTACTACGAAACGCATGGCAGCGGGCCGCCGCTGTTCCTGGTGCCGGGGCTGGGCGGCGATGGCCGCTTCTGGAGCGGCCATGTCGCGGCCCTTGCCAAGGAATTCACCGTGGTCGTGCACGATCACCGCGGCACGGCGCGCAGCACCCTGTCGAAGATCGCCTACTCGGTCGAGCAGATGGCCGACGACGCGCTGCAGCTGATCGACGCGCTGGGCTATGCGCGCGTCCATTGGTGCGGCCATTCGACCGGCGGCGCCATGGGCCAGGTGCTGGCGATCGAGCATGCGGACCGCATCGACCGGCTGGTGCTGAGCTCGACCTGGGCCAAGACCGACGCCTTTTTCCGCCGCCTGTTCGAGGTCCGCTCGCTGATGCTGCGCGAACTCGGGCCGGCGGCCTATCTGAAGTCGAGCGCGCTCGCGCTCAACATGCCGTCCTGGGTGCGCGACCACGATGCCGACCTTTTGGCCGCCGAGGCCCGGGCGAGCGAGACCATCCCGGTGCCCGAGATCGTGCTCTCCCGCATCGCCGCCATCGTGGCGCATGACCGGCGGGAGCAGTTGCAGCGGGTGCGCGCGCCCACGCTCGCGATCTGCGCCCGCGACGACATGGTGACACCGCTTTATTTCACGGAGGAGCTGGTCCGCCTGATCCCCGACGCGCGGGCCTATGTGCTGCCCGACGGCGGCCACTTCTATCCCAATGTGCATGGCGCGGAGTTTCGCCGGGTCATGACGTCGTTCCTGCTGGACGCGTGAACGCCCAACCAGCGGGGTCTCCCGGACCGGGAGTTTTTGCGTTGTATGGTGCGCAGAAACTCAAAAGCCGGCAGCTGCGCCACGGGAGAGGGCAGATGAGATGGCTTTAGTGGTCAAAAGTAACACTTGATATGTACCTTAGTATTGATTATGTATGTGTTTCCTTCGACAGGAGCCTTGATCAATGGTCACGGCCTGTCGCGATTTTTACTGTCTCAGCCAGGGGGTGCATTCCAGGTCGCTGATTGGCGAATCACTAGCGGAAATTGCGGAAATTGCGGGAATTCCCGGACCGGGAGGTTCCGGGCCTGCGGTCGCCGTGAACGGAGGGTGACCCGGCATATCCGCGCGTGCATGCGTGCGGAATTCAGCGTGTAATATTCTTTTCCAGCCGGAGTGCAACAGAGTCCATGAAGATCGAACCCAAGATTGCCGCCGCGACCGCCGAGCTCACCGCCATCCGGCGTGACATCCACGCCCATCCCGAGCTCGGCTTCGAGGAGGAGCGGACGTCGGAGATCGTGGCCAGGAAACTCAAGGAATGGGGTTGCGAGGTCACGACCGGCATCGGCAAGACCGGCGTCGTGGGCACCATCCGGGTCGGCAACAATCCGCGCGCCATCGGGCTTCGCGCCGACATGGATGCGCTGCCGATGGACGAGCACAATACCTTCGATCACAGGAGCCAGAACAAGGGCCGCATGCATGCCTGCGGCCATGACGGCCACACCACCATGCTGCTGGGCGCCGCCAAGTACCTCGCGGCGACGCGCAACTTCGACGGCACGGTCCATCTCATCTTCCAGCCGGCCGAGGAGGGCCGCGGCGGCGCCGAAGCGATGGTCAAGGACGGGCTGTTCGAGAAATTCCCCTGCGAGCAGATCTTCGGCATGCACAACAGGCCCAAGCTCGATGTCGGCAAGTTCGCCATCCGCTCGGGCCCGCAGATGGCGGGCGGCGGCCTGTTCGACATCCACATCACTGGCAAGGGCGCGCACGGCGCGCGGCCCGAGAGCGGCATCGATCCGGTGATCATCGCCACCCAGATCATCTCGGCGCTGCAGAGCGTGGTGTCGCGCAACGTGGCCGCCCTCGATTCGGCGGTGATCTCGGTGACCCAGATGCATGCCGGCGACGCCTACAACGTGATCCCGCAGGAGGCGGTCCTGCGCGGCACCATCCGCGCCTTCCGCAAGGAGACCATGGCGCTCGTCAAGGAGCGCATCGAGACGATCTCCAGGGGCATCGCCCAGACCCTGGGCGGCAAGGCCGAACCCGACGTGCGCGTGGTCTTCCCGCCGCTGGTCAACAACAAGGACGCGGTGAAGTTCATCGCCGACGTGGCGGCCGAGATCGTGGGCGAGGACAACATGAACCGCGAGGGCCCCTACGTCATGGCCTCCGAGGATTTCTCCTACATGCTGGAGAAGGTGCCGGGCGCCTTCATCAACATCGGCAATGGCGGCGGCGAAGGCGGCTGCGAGGTGCACAATCCGGGCTACGACTTCAACGACGACATCATCACGCTCGGCGCCACCCTGTGGTCGCGCGTCGTCGAGAGGAAGCTCGTCAAGGATGCAAGGTGACGACGCCCGTCGAACCGGCGCGGACGCCCGGCATCAAAGGCTGGCTGCTGCGCGACCTGCCTTACGCGGCGATGCTGGCGCTGGCGGTGGGCGGCATCGTGCTCACCAGCTTCCGCGGGGCGACGTACGTCTACTGGATGACGCTGGCGCCGGTCTATGCACTGATCAGCATCGTCTCGGGATGGCCCAAGCTCGACACGGGCGCCGAGCGCATGAAGCTGGTGCTGACCCAGGCGTTGCATTGGCTCGCCTTCCTGGGGGCGATGTGGCTGATGTTCCTCCCGGAGGTGCGGGGTGTCGTCAACGACAACGCGACCGCCTTGACCCTGCTGATCCTGCTCGCGCTGGGCACGTTCGTCGCCGGCGTCCATGCCAACGTCTGGCGCATCTGCGCGGTCGGCGTGTTCCTTGCGCTGGCGGTGCCGGCGGTGGCGTGGATCCAGGAATCCGTCATGCTGCTGCTGGTCGGCGCGCTGCTGCTGGCGGCTGTCGGCTTCGCCTTCTGGTGGATGTGGCGGCGCGAAAGCAAGCGCCCATGATCACGTGTCCATGATCACGCTGTGCCGCCCAGCGGGCGGCCAGGGACGTGACTAGGGCGTCTTGGCCTCGGGTGGCCGATCGAGCGTGCGGTCGACGCGCTCATGCAGCGTCTTCACCGCACCGCGCTGCTTGTGCAAACGCTCCTTCATCAGCCGCTTGGCGCGCCGGAAGGCGTCGGTCACGGCAAATTGCGGGCTGGCGAAGCGGTCGTCGGCCTGCGGCGTGTGATCGACGTTGATGTCGATGCCGCCCGGCAGGGTCATATGGATGTTGACGCTGTAAAGGCCGCTGGTGCGGTGATGCTTGTCGGGAACCTGGATCACGATGTGGCAGGCCGTCAGCCGCCCGTAGAGCTGTTCCAGCCCGTCGATATGCTCGACGATCATCCGGCGCAGGGCGTCGCTCGGGTCGCTGCCCTGGAAGCTGATGCGCAGTGGCGTTTCCATGCCCTCGTCCTCCCTGCTGTGCCTTGTTCAATTGAACGTGGGGCGTGGGGGAGGAGTTGCAAGCGATCAATCGCCGGCGACGACGACCTTGAGGGAAGAGGGTGCGACGGGCCGCCCGCTGTGCTGGACGACGCGATGGCTCACCATGCGGTGATGCAGGACGCGGATCGTGTCGCTTCCCCGGCTCAGGCAAAGCCAGGGAAGGAGGCCGTGCACGAAACAGGCGAGCGCGCCCACCAGCATGCGGCCGCCAAAGCCCATGGCCATGCCCATGTGCTGGAAGTAGGTCTCGTCGACCGAGGCCGGGTGATCGGTGAAGCGGCGGAACATCTCGTGAGTCTACCGGTCCGGTCGGGAAACGGCTTGCTACCTTTGTGCCCGATGGCGCAAATTTGAGAAATCCATTCCAAGGAAGCGCCTATGGCCGCGAAATTATCGCTGGATTCCTTCGACAAGAAGATTCTGGATTGCTTGCAGGACGATGCCGGCATGGCGCTGGCGGAGATCGCCCGCCGGGTCGGGCTGTCGACCACGCCGTGCTGGCGGCGCATCAACCGCCTGCAGGAGGCCGGCATCATCCGCGCCCGCGTGGCGCTCCTGGAACGCAAGTCGGTGAATGCCGGCGTCACCGTGTTCGTGGCCGTGCGCACCGCCCAGCACAACGCCCAGTGGCTCGGCCGCTTCGCCAAGGCGGTGGCCTCGTTTCCCGAGGTCATGGACTGCTACCGCATGAGCGGCGAGATCGACTATTTGATCCGCCTGGCGCTGCCCGACATCGAGGCCTACGACGCCTTCTACAAGCGGCTGATCGCCAAGGTCGAGCTCTCCGACGTCACCTCCATGTTCGCCATGGAGGAGATCAAGTCGACCACGCGGCTGCCGCTCAGCTACTTGCCCTGATCGAACTACGCTCATCCTCTGATCTCCTCTCCCCCGCCAGGAGGAGAGGCTGGGTGAGGGGGCTTCGAAAGCTCGTGCAACCCCCTCACCTAACCTCTCCCCCTAGCGGGGGAGAGGAACATGAATATGAAGTCGATTTGCCGCTATGCGAGCGAACATCGGCTGAAGGCTGGCGTGGCATCTGTCCCGCCTTTAGGATCGCCTGAATCCAAGACCGCAGGGGAAACGATGACCACGGGCAAGAACCGCAAGAAGGTGCTGATCGTCGGCCGCATGCCGCAGGCCGGTATCGACGTGCTGAAGAAGCGCGACGACGTCGACTACGAGATCCTGACCGACGATTCGGTGGGCTCGCTGCATCCCAAGCTCAAGGATGCCAACGCGGTGACCCTGGGTGGCACGGCCTTCCGCCAGGCCGAGCTCGACGCGGCGCCCTCGATGATGGTGGTGGCGCGGCTCGGCGTCGGCTTCGATGCCGTCGAGATCCCCTCGCTCAACAAGCGCAAGATCCCG
>DATHNU010000474.1:0-4298 GCA_035485695.1 Reyranella sp.
GGCCTCGATCAAGACCAACGCCCGTCGGGTCGGCGGCGACTGGGTGATCAACGGCGGCAAGATGTGGACGACCAACGGCGCACAGGCCGACTGGATGTGCGTTTTGGCCAACACCGGCGACGGCGCGGTGCACAAGAACAAATCGCTGATCGTCGTGCCCATGAAGACGCCGGGCGTCCAGATCGCCAAGAAGCTGGACAAGCTCGGCATGCGCGCCTCCGACACCGTGCAGACCTTCTTCGACGAGGTGAAGGTGCCGGTGCGCTACACGATCGGCCAGCCGGGTTCGGGCTTCATCTACCAGATGCAGCAGTTCCAGGAGGAGCGGCTGTGGGCCGGCGCCGGCACCCTGATGGGCTGCGACCGCATCATCAACGCCACCATCGACTACACGCGCGAGCGCAAGGTGTTCGGCAAGCCGTTGCTCGACAACCAGGTCATCCATTTCCGCCTGGCCGAGCTCAAGAGCGAGGTCGAGGCGCTGCGCTCGCTGGTCTATCGCGCCTGCGAGGACTATCTCGCCGGCATCGACGTCACCATGCTGGCCTCGATGGCCAAGCTGAAGGCCGGCCGCCTGCGCCGCGAGGTCTCCGACGCCTGCCTGCAATACTGGGGCGGTGCGGGTTACCTGTGGGACAGTCCGGTGGCGCGCAGCTACCGTGACGGCCGCCTGGGCTCGATCGGCGGCGGCGCCGACGAGGTCATGCTGCAGATCATTTCCAAGCTGATGGGCACGCTGCCCCGGCTGGGCAACCGATGAATCATGCGGAGCGCGGGCCTCCGGCCCGCATTCATGAGCGGGCCGGAGGCCCGCGCTCCAAAGACTAGGAGACACTTCGTGCAATTCACCCCTGAACACGCCGAGATCCGCCGCACCCTGCGGACCATCATCGACAAGGACATCAATCCTCACGTCGACCAATGGGAAGAGGACGAAATCTTCCCCGCCCACGAGGTCTTCAAGAAGCTGGGCGATGCCGGCCTTCTCGGCATCCACAAGCCCGTCGAATTCGGCGGCATGGGGCTCGACTATTCCTACGCCATGGTGATGGCGGAGGAGCTGGGCCATATCAATTGCGGCTCGGTGCCCATGGCGATCGGCGTGCAGACCGACATGGCGACGCCCGCGCTTGCGCGCTACGGCAGCGACGAGCTGCGCAAGGAGTTTCTCGCGCCCTCGATCGCCGGCGATTACGTCGCCTGTCTCGGCGTCTCCGAAGTGGGCGCAGGCTCCGATGTCGCTTCGATCAAGACCACCGCCCGGCGCGTGGGCGGCGACTGGGTGATCAACGGCGGCAAGATGTGGACCACCAACGGCACCCAGGCCGACTGGATGTGCCTTCTGGCCGGCACCGGCGAAGGCGCGGTGCACAAGAACAAGTCGCTGATCTGCCTGCCGATGAAGACCAAGGGCGTACAGGTGGTGAAGAAGCTCGACAAGCTCGGCATGCGCAGCTCCGACACTGCGCAGATCTTCTTCGACGAGGTCAAGGTGCCGCTGAAAAACCTGATCGGCCAGGAAGGCATGGGCTTCGTCTACCAGATGCAGCAGTTCCAGGAGGAACGGCTGTGGGGCGCCATCTCGGCCGTGATCGGCATGGAGCGGCTGATCGACCAGACCGTCGAGTACACGCGCGAGCGCAAGGTGTTCGGCCGCCCTCTGCTCGACAACCAGGTGATCCATTTCAAGCTGGCCGAGCTCAGGACCGAGGTCGAGCTGGTGCGCTCGCTCTGCTACCGCGCCTGCGAGGAGTATATCGACGGCACCGATGTCACCATGCTGGCCTCGATGGCCAAGCTCAAGGCCGGCCGCATGATGAGGGTCGTCACCGACGGCTGCCTGCAATACTGGGGCGGCGCCGGCTATCTCTGGGAGTCGCCCACCGCGCGCGCCTTCCGCGATTCGCGCCTGGCGTCGATCGGCGGCGGCGCCGACGAGGTCATGCTGCAGATCATCTCCAAGCTGATGGGCACCTTGCCGCGCCTGGAGAATCGCTCGTGAGATCGACAACCGTGTCATCCCGCGACTGCGCAGCAGAGACCGTGCGCCACATTGGAGTCCGCCATGGCTGAATTCGCCTCCAAGTATGAAACCCTGCTGCTCCGCCGCGAGCGTTCACGCCTCCACGTCACGCTCAACCGGCCGCAGGTGAAGAATGCGCTGAACCCGACGCTGATCGGCGAGCTGCGCACGGTGTTCGCGAACCTGCGCGAGCGACGCGACATCAAGGTCGTGATCCTGCGCGGTGCGGGCGGCACCTTCTGCGCCGGCGCCGATCTCAAGAACATGGAGCAGAGCCTTGGCGACAGGCCGCGCGCCGGCGAAAACGACCCGATTGCGCTCAACAACCGCGAATACGGCACCTTCCTCGAGATGGTGAACACCACGCCGCAGGTCGTGGTCGCCGCCGTCGAGGGATACGCCATTGCCGGCGGCTTCGGCCTGCTCTGCGTCTCCGACGTGGCGATCTGCACCGAGGGTGCGGGCTTCGCCATGAGCGAGACGGCAATCGGCATCGTGCCAGCCCAGATCGCCCCTTTCGTGGCCGCCCGGATCGGCGTGCCGCAGACGCGGCACCTCGCGCTGACCGCGGCGCGCTTCAAGGGGCCCGAAGCGCTGCGGCTCGGCATCGCGCACCATCTGGTGAAGGACTCCGCCGCGCTCGACACCAAGCTGGAAGAGATCCTGAAGCAGATCGACCGTTGCGCGCCGCTCGCCAATGCCCTGACCAAAGCCGTCGTCATGAAGGTCGGCAGCGAGCCGCTTTCCGCCGTGCTCGACTTCGCCGCCGACCGGTTCGCCGAGGCCCGGCGCAGCCCCGAGGCCGCCGAGGGCCTGCGCGCCTTTGCCGAGAAGCGCCCGCCGAAATGGGCCGTCGAATGACGAGGGAGGTGAAAGGCATGCCTGCTGCACCTGTTGCCGTGCGCGCCTCCGACGTGCAGGCCGGCGTCGGAACGGATTACCCGCCGCCGCACGACTCGCCGTGCCGCGAACGCCGCCGGCGCCGTCTGGGCGAAGTCTTCGGATTGTCACAGTTCGGAATCAACCAGCTCGAACTGCCGCCCGGCGCGTGGTCGGCGCAACGCCATTGGCACGAACGCCAGGATGAGCTCGTCTATGTGCTCGAAGGCGAAGCCATCCTGGTGACCGACGAGGGCGAGACGACGCTCAGTGCCGGAATGGTCGCGGGCTTTCCCGCCGGCACCGGAAACGGCCATCACATCGTCAATCGGTCGGGGGCGGTCGTGCGTCTGCTGGAGATCGGCACGCGGACCCGCGAAGAGACCGCGCACTACTCCGACATCGACATGGTCTATCGCGGGGACGCAAACGACGAAGGTTACTTCACGGCGGACGGGCGACGCCTGAAATGACGTTCGGCAAAATCCTCGTCGCCAATCGCGGCGAGATCGCCTGGCGCGTGATGCGTACCGCGAGGGCGATGGGCTATCGCACCGTCGCGGTCTATTCCGATGCCGACAAGCACGCCCCGCACGTTTGCTTCGCCGACGAGGCGGTGCACATCGGCCCGCCGCCGGTCGGCGAGAGCTATCTCAGCATCGATCGCATCCTGGAGGCCGCGCACAAGTCGGGCGCCGATGCCATCCATCCGGGCTACGGCTTTCTCTCCGAGAACGCGTCCTTCGCCACGGCCTGCGAAAACGCCGGACTCGTGTTCATCGGCCCGCCCGCGGCCGCCATCGCCGCCATGGGCAACAAGGCAGCCGCCAAGCGGCGCATGATCGACGCCGGCGTGCCATGCGTGCCGGGATATCAAGGTGCCGACCAGAGCGATGCCAATCTCGAGAAGGAAGCGCGCAAGATCGGCCTGCCGGCGATGGTGAAGGCGGCCGCCGGCGGCGGCGGCCGCGGCATGCGGCTGGTCGAGCGCGACGCCGATCTCCTCGAAGCGATCCGCACGGCGCGGGCCGAGGCCGAAAGCGCCTTCGGCTCGGGCGAGTTGATCCTGGAGAAGGCCGTGGTCGATGCGCGCCACGTCGAGATCCAGGTCTTCGCCGATGCGCACGGCAACATTATCCATCTCGGCGAGCGCGACTGCTCGGTGCAGCGCCGCCATCAGAAAGTGATCGAGGAAACGCCCTCGCCCACCGTGACCGCCGACCTGCGCAATCGCATGGGCGCCGCCGCCGTCGCTGCCGCACGCACCATCGGCTACCGCGGCGCCGGCACGGTCGAGTTCCTGCTGGCCGCCGACGGCGCCTTCTACTTCCTCGAGATGAATACCCGCCTGCAGGTCGAGCATCCCGTGACCGAGGCCATCACCGGCCAGGATCTC
>DATHNU010000475.1:0-2025 GCA_035485695.1 Reyranella sp.
AGGCCACCGAGAATATCCGGATCCAGAACATCGAGATCCGTAGATAGACTTCCTTGCCGGTCGTGAAGTGAAACCCCTCCAGGATGGCGATGTAGGAAGCCATGCCCACCGTGAAGGCGGGCATGAGGATGTGCCAGCCGATCACCCAGGCGAACTGGAAGCGCGACAGAAGAACCGGATCGAGATCCATGACAACCTCGCTGGTGTCAAGTCACGGCATCGGGCTCATATGACATCGGACTCTTATGCGGGCGCGGATCACGCGACGTCGCGATCAGCACGTACCGCACGAAGGTTCGACGGAGGCCAGCGGGCCTGGGGAATGCACTACCCGATGAGCAACAACAATGGAATTGGGAGCGTGGCGCGACTAACGTGCGTTATCAATCAAAACATGCAAAGACCCGCCCGCACAGCGAGTGCGACAGCGCCCGACCGTGGCGCGTGTTCGTTTCGTGCACCGCTCCAGGAGTGGTGCAGACGATATTGAGGAACGGCAGCCAGCGCGGCTACTTCGACAGAACGTCGCTCACCTGAGCCAGCGCCTTTTCCAGGCGCGCGATGTCCGCCTTGGGCAGGATATGGGTGATAGTGCCGCCCTTGGCTGAGGAGATGACGAAGCGCAGGCCGGGCCCGCTGCTGACGGTGAGAGTCGCGACATCCTTCGACACGTCCTTTATCGATCCGACCTCCGTCCAGGTGGCCGGTGCGGTCGCTGCCGCGGCCTTGTGCACCAGGTCGATCAGGGATTTCCAGTCGCCGGCGCCGAGCGCGATCGTGTTGCTGTGGGAAATGCTCAACAGCCCGACCGTCGACGGCTTCTGATTCGGGTCGGCAAAGGTTGCGACGTCGAGCTGAGAGGTCTTCGCCGTGAACGATGCCACGACGTTGAGGCTGCCCGCCGCAGCCGGCCAGCCGATCAATGACGTGGCGATGCCCAGCGCGACGATGGTGCCGAGCAGCGCCCGGCGGACGATGTCGATGAGCATGAGCCTCCCGGCCGCCATAGTGCGGACGTCGGCAGGCCTTCGCAAGCCTATGCCGTCTCGGCGATCATCTCCAAGGGAACGACCTCGACCGACCCGCCGGAAACAAGCTTGGTGGCTTCGGTGTAATGCTTGAAGAAGGCGCGCTCCTGCAGGGCGACCCGCGCCGTGTCGTCGAATACCGTGGCGAGGTGATAATAGTCGGCCCCGTCGCGGCCCTTCATGCAGCGATAGCCGATCTTGCCCTTGAGCGCCGGGTCGCCGTCGAGCGAGGCGATGAACGACGCGATCTCGCGATGCCAGTCCTCCGTCGTGCCGGTGGTGTGGCGATACTTGATGAGAAATTGCTTCATGTCGTTCCTCCTCGCTGGCAAAAGACTAGGACATGGGAGCGGGAGCGCAAGTATGGACAAAAATGGTAGTGTCGGACGCGGCGCGCGGCAGGGGGCGGCCTGTGGCTGTCCGGTGCTGGCGTTCCAGAGGATGGTGAGCGGCAAGTACAAGGTCCGCATCCTGTGGGACCTCAAGGATGGCGCGCGGCGCTATGGCGAGATCCGGAGCGGCCTGCTGCGCGGCGGCGACGGCTCGGCGGAGATCGCGCCCCGGGTTCTGAGCCGCGAGTTGAAGGCCCTGGCCACGGCCGGCCTGATCGACCGCCGCGACTACGGCACGGTGCCGCCCAAGGTCGACTATCGCCTGACGCCGATGGGCAAGAGCTTCGTGCCGATCATCAATTCAATTCGTAAATGGGGCGTCCGGCATCTCGCCGGCGTTTGAGGAGTAGTCCATGCCGGTCGCGTACGATGTCATTGTCCTTGGTCTGGGCGCCATGGGCGCCGCCGCCACCTATCAGCTGGCCCGGCGCGGCGCCCGGGTCCTGGGGATCGACCGCTATTCACCGCCCCATGAATTCGGCTCGACCCATGGCGACACGCGCATCACCCGCATCGCCTGCGGCGAGGGGCCGGAATATACGGCGTTCGCCGTGCGCTCTCACCAGATCTGGCGCGAGCTCGAGGCGGAGCTCGGCATGGACCTC
>DATHNU010000476.1:0-3788 GCA_035485695.1 Reyranella sp.
CTGGCCTTCGTGCTGACCCTGCAGCAGGTGCCGCACATGGTCGGCGAGATGATGATCGCTCTGTCGGCGAGCGGCGGCACCTGGCTGTTCATGCTTCTGTCGATCGTCATCCTGATACTGATGGGCTCGGTGCTCGAGGGCGCGGCGGCACTCATCATCTTCGCGCCGCTGCTGGTGCCGGTCGCGACCAGGCTCGGCATCGATTCGCTGCATTTCGGCGTCGTGCTGGTGATCGCAATGGGCATCGGGCTGTTCGCCCCGCCACTCGGCCTCGGCCTCTATGGTGCCTGCCTGATCGGCAACGTGCCGATCGAGAGCACGGTGAAGCCGATCCTCGGCTATCTCGGCCTCCTCTTCCTGTGCCTCCTCGCGATCGCGTTCCTGCCTGCGCTCAGCACGGCGCTGCCGCACGCGCTCGGATACTGATGAAAGATCCAAGATGCTGAAGCTGCTCCTGACCCACACGCTGCCGACGCGGCGGCAATATTACGGCCAGCGCGCGCTCGCGGAACTCGAGGACCTGGTCGAGGTCCAGCTGCACGAGGCAGACGAAGCCTTGAGCCCGGCCGAGCTCGTCGCTGCCGCCATGGACGTCGACATCATCCTGGCCGACCGGCTGACGACAGGGCCGGGCGAGATCTTCGCGGCGCTGCCGAAACTTAAGGCCTTCCTGCGCTGCGCCGTCGACATCAGGAACATCGACGTGGCGGCGGCCTCGGCCGCAGGCGTGCTGGTAACCCGCGCCACGCCGGGTTTCATCGCCTCGGTCTGCGAGCTGGCATTGGGCTATCTCGTCGACTTGTCGCGCGGCATCTCGCGCGCGGTCGCCGATTATCAGGCCGGCCGAAGGCCCGAGGTGCGCATGGGCCGCCAGCTCGCGGGCAGCGCGCTCGGCATCATTGGCTATGGCGCCATCGGCCGGCGGCTGGCACAGCTCGGCCTGGCACTCGGCATGGAGGTGCTGGTCGCCGATCCATACGCGACGGTCGCCGACGAGCGCCTGACCCAGGTGCCGATGGACGATCTGCTCGCCCGCGCCGACTATGTCGTCTGCCTCGCGATCGCGAACGAGGAGACCGAGAACCTGATGGGCCAAGACGCCTTCGCGCGCATGAAACCCTCGGCCTGTTTCCTCAACCTGTCGCGCGGCAACCTGGTCGACGAGGCGGCGCTGGCGGCGGTGCTGTCCGAGGGCAGGATCGCCGGCGCGGCGCTCGATGTCGGCCGCGGGGCGGACCAGATGCCGACACCGGCGCTCGCCCGCCTGGCGGGCGTCGTCGCCACACCACACATCGGCGGGTTGACCCCGCCGGCGATCGAACATCAAGCGCTCGACACGGTCGGCCAAGTCGCAGCCCTGCTGCGCGGCGAGGTCCCGCCGGGCGCCGTCAACGCGGACCGCTGGACCCGGCGGATCTAATCCCTCTCAGTCAGGAGAAATGCCATGCCCGCGGCCCAACCACGGCTGATCGCGCCGCCCCAAACCTGCGACAGCCACATTCACATCTATGATCCGACCAAGCCCGTGGCGCCGACCGCGACGGGTCCCGGCCCGGCCTGGGCCAACGTCGCGGCCTACATCAGCGCCGTGCAGTGCCCCCTGGGCTTGAACCGTGCGGTGGTCGTGCAGCCAACGACCTACGGCTTCGACAACAGCTGTACCGTCGAGGCGATCGCAGCCCTCGGTCTCGACAAGACGCGCGGTGTCGCGATCGTCGGGCCCGACGTCAGCGATGCCGAGTTGCAGCGCCTGACCGACGCCGGCATTCGCGGCGCGCGTTTCCAGATGCTGCCTGGCGGTCCGTTGCCCTGGGACGCGCTGGAACCGGTCGCGTCCATCATCGCGGGCTTCGGCTGGTGCATCCAATTGCAGCTGGACGGCCGCCTGCTGGCGGAACGTGAAGCGCTGTTGAAGCGGCTGCCCTGCAGGCTGATCATCGATCATGTCGGCAAGTTCCTGGAGCCGGTGCCGGTCGAGCATTCCGGTTTCCGGACCATCTTACATCTGATCGACGGTGGCCGGACCTGGCTGAAGCTGGCGGGCGCCTATGAGACTTCGAAGGCCGGCGCCCCACTCTATCCAGATGTCGGCGCGCTGGCGAAAGCCGCCATCGCGGCCGCGCCGGAGCGCATGATCTGGGCCAGCAATTGGCCCCATGTTTCCGTCCAGGATCCGCCGGACGATGCGGCGCTGCTCGACCTCCTGTTGGACTGGGCGCCGGACGAGGCCGTTCGCCAGCGCATCCTGGTCGAGAATCCGGCAGAGCTTTACGGCTTCTCGCCATCTAGCTGGCCGCCTCCCTGGCGAACTCGTCTTCGCTGACCGCGGCGATGCCGGTCTTGGGATCGGCGAACTTCAGGAGCGCGGCGCTGGCCGCCGCGAAGGCCCGCGTGGCGTCGCTGTCGGGCAGGGTCTTGACCTTGCCCGGCGCTGGCGCGGAAATCGCTACACCAGCGGTTACCGCCCTGCGTGATCGGAATAAACCTTTCGCAAACGGGACAGATTTGGCCTTCCAAAAGCCTCTATTGCGTGCGGCGATCGCTTGAAACGCCGATTTAGGCGTGCGGAAATTGCAGCCAGCGACTCAGGCCAGCGAGCAAATCATCTTGCAGCACAATCCGTTCTACGCCCCCGCCGCCCTTTCCGGCACCGCGTTCGAAGATTTAGTCGCAAGCTTCCAGTCGCACGTTCCGACGTTCAAGGCGTCACCACCAGGTCCGCGCCAAAGCTTTCGCTGGAAATCAGATGTCGTAGTCGGGCCCGGGCTCGGCGTGTTTCGAAGGAACAGATACACGGCCGATTGGGCCGTGACGAAGAAGGCGACCGATGAACGTCTCAGCATCATCCTGCCAATTGCCGGAGTTGCCGACGCGACAATAGGAACGAGAGTATCGACGGCACCGCCATTCACAGCTTTGCTCGCGCCCGCGTCCCTGTCGCACCACATCAAGCTGCGCTGCGTCGGCGGCGAGTACGCCAGCGTCACGCTGATGTTTGACGTCGATGTCGTGTCCAGGGTGCTTTCGGCGATATTCGACGGCGCGAAATTGAGTAAGCTCGATCTCACACCGCTTCTGGATCTTTCGACCGGCGCAGGCGCGACCTTCAATCTGCTTGCGCAAACCATCGTGTCGGGCATGCTCGATGCGCGACTCTTCGAGCGTTCACCCTTGGCGATGTCGCTCCTCGTTGAATCGGCTTTGCGACTGATCTTCGAGCACGTACCGCATCGCCTCAGCTTCCGGTTGAACCGCGACCAGCTCGAGGTCGCCCCCCGGTATGTCAGGCGGGCCGTCGACTTTACGCACGCCAACATGCATCAGCCGCTGACCATGATTGACATCGCCGAGGCTGCGGGCGTCAGCGTGCGGTCATTGCAAGCGGGCTTCCGGAAGTTCAAAGACACAACGCCCACGGCATATTTGCGCCGGATCCGGCTAGAAGCGGTCCACGCGGAGTTGTCGCTGTCGGAGAACAGACTGCCCGTCAGCGAAGTGGCACTCAAATGGGGCTTCACGCAGATGGGGCGCTTTGCCGCGCAATATCATGCGCGGTTTGGCCACTATCCTTCTGAGACACTCATGTGGACGCGCTAGGACTGCTCGCGGGCGAGCTTGGACCTGTGCCGACGATTGCGAAGGTCCTTCAGGCGCGGATCGCCGATATCGCGCGTTGGACGGCCTTCGACTCAATTGCCGACACGGGCGCGCCGACCGGCTGGTCGAGGAGGCATTCCAGGGCTTTGCCCCAAAAAGGCGGCCTCACCTGGGATCGAATGGAGAAGCTG
>DATHNU010000477.1:0-6404 GCA_035485695.1 Reyranella sp.
CCCTCCCGCCGCGGATTCCTCGACCCAGGTCGACTACGTGGCGCTTGCGCCAGGCCGCAGCGTCGGGCGCTATGAGATCCTGGGCGTGCTCGGCCAAGGCGGCTTCGGCATCACCTATCGGGCCCGCGATACCCAGCTCGATCGCGATGTGGCGCTCAAGGAATACCTGCCGGTGGCGCTGGCCGTGCGCCAGGACGGCGCCTCCGTGCTGCCGCGCTCGACCGAAGTCGCCGAGGATTTCAGCTGGGGCCGCGACCGCTTCATCGAAGAGGGCCGCACGCTCGCCACCCTGCACGAGGCGCCTTCCATCGTGCAGGTGTTCGACTTCCTCGAGGAGAACGGCACCGCCTACATCGTCATGGAACTCCTGCGCGGCGAGACGCTGGAGGAGCGCATCAAGGCCGAAGGCCCGCTGTTGCCGGCCGAGCTGGAAGCGGTCCTGTGGCCGCTGCTGGAGGGCCTGCGCGAGGTGCACGAGATTGGCTTCCTGCACCGCGACATCAAGCCCGCCAACGTGCTTTTGGGCGAGGGCAACCGGCCGACACTGATCGATTTCGGCGCCTCGCGCGCGGCCATGGCCGGCCGCACCCAGACCATGACGGCCATCTTCACGCCGGGTTATGCCGCGCCCGAGCAGTTCACTGCGACCAAGCAGGGGCCGTGGACCGATATCTACGGGCTGGCGGCCACGCTCTATCACGCCATCGCCGGCAAGGCGCCGCCCAACGCCTTCGATCGCCTGATGGAGGATGCCTACGAACCCCTCGCCACGCTGCAGCGGCCGGGTTTTGCCCGCGGCCTGCTCGCGGGAATCGATGCGGGCCTTTCGGTGCATGTGGAAGACCGGCCGCCGAGCCTCGCCGCCTGGCGCGCGCTGCTCGGCGAGCGGCCTGTCGAAAGCGAGGCGACCGTCGTGATGGCGGCACCGCCGCCGACGCCTCCGACCCCGCCCACGCCTCCGACCCCGCCGACGCCACCCAGCCCGCCAACGCGGCTCGCCATCGGGCTGCGAACCGCGCGACGTGGCAAATGGATCGCGCTTGCCGCTGCGGTTCTGTTGATGGCCGGCGCGGGCGTCTACTATCTCCTGGCGCCGCGGCCCGCGACGGTGACGGCAGCGGCTGCGCCCGAGCCACCGCCGCCACCTGCGGCCGCGCCAGCCGCCCCGGCCGCCGAGACGCAGGCGGTCGCAACGCCTGCGTCGCCGCCTGCGTCGTCACCATCCATCGAGGCGGGCGTTGCCAATTCGTCATCACCCGCGGCACAGCCCTCGGGCGAAGCCGAAGAGGCGGCGCTTCATTTGGCAACAACCGATCGTCAACGACTGCAGGTCGCGCTCTCCGCCCTGGGCTTCGACACGCGCGGTTCGGACGGCGTCCTGGGCCCACGCTCGCGCGAAATGATCGCGGCCTGGCAAAAAGCGCGAAACCACCCGGAGACAGGCTATCTCACCGCCGCCGAGAGCCAGGCACTCCTGCGGGAAGCGCTGCCGGCGCTGCAACGCTTCGACGAGGACAAAAAGAAGCCCGTGGTACCTTCTCGGCGCCAACCCGCCGCCAGTGCGTCGCCTCCCGCGCCGCGCACTGAATTCTTTCCGTAAGCGCCTTACGCCTTGGGCGTGATCGAGACGACCAGAACCTGGGTGCTGATAGCCGTCAGGCTGTCGCCGACCTTGACGCGCGGAAGCTGCTCGCGGCCCGCCTGCGCCGTCACGTTGTAGGTCCGCACCGCGCCGCCGGCCGGGTTGACCAGCGAGATCGTATTGGCAGCGGGATTGACGCCCACGACCCACCAGTTGCCGATCGACTCGCTGGCTGAAACGCCGGCGGCACCCATACCGGTCGCCGACGCGGTGGCCGTCACGCTCGTGTCACGAGCGCGCGGCGTGGCGACATTGGGGCCCGACAGCACGAAGGTGAGCGTGTCCTCGAAGCCGACCGATACCATGTCGCCGACCTTGCGGGCGCCGAAGTCCGCGACCGCCTGGCTCACGCTGCGGGTGGCCGTCGCGCCGTTGGGGAAGGCGAGGGATACCGTGCGTGCGGCGGGGTCGACCGCGGTGATGCGTGCGTCGAGGGAATAGGTGGTGACCGTCTGGATGCCGACGGTTGCCTGCTGGGCGAGTGCGCTGCCTGCTGCCGCCAAGCCTGCACCGGCGAAAGCGCCTGCAATCAAATACCGTCTGCCAATCATGTTGTACCTCCTCCATCCGGCGGCAAAACGCTAGCATGCAGTTTGCCGCCCAAGCTATGCCTGACGATTGCAGGAGGGTTGAATAAATCGCGTGAGATGATCGGGCGCCCTGAAGGCGCATGACCAAGTCGACACGCTGCCTTATCTGGAGCCGGCTCCTGCGCGTGCCGCAGGCTGGCTCGCAGGCTCCTCGCCGTCGAAATAGTCGGCGGGCGTCACACGACCGAACGCCTTGTAGGTCGCGGTCGAAAGATCGCCGTTCTTCACGCCGGCGGCGGCGCCCATCTTGCCGGAATCGGGATAGTCGATGATATCGACTGCACCGACCTCGGAGATCGCCAGGTAGCGCAATTCGTCCCTGCCGGTGTTGACGATCTGGTGCGCTTCCGTGCCCGCCGGATTGGCGATCAGATCGCCGGGACGAAGCGGCAGGACACGGCCGTCGAGCCGGACCTCGCCGTTGCCGGACAGGATATAGAAAAGCTCGCTCGATACATGATGGCGATGGAAGGGATAGGCGCGCTTGCCGGGCGCGACGACGGTGAGGGTGCAGCCCAATCCCGTGAGACCGAGCATCGGCCCGATCCGGCCTATCCGCGCCTGGAAGCTCTTGCCGTTGCCATTGTCCTTCAAGGGCACATCGGCGAGGTTGACGACGCGTTGGGCATCGCTCATCGCGCGGCCCGCGCGCTGCGGCGGTGGGAGGAAGCTCGGCGCCGGGCAGGGGCCTTGGCGTTGCGGCCGCCCATCGCCCGCGTGCTTTCACGCTTGCCGCGCGCGCCCACCCGGCCTTTGCCCTCGCGCTCCTGCTGGTAGGTCCGGCCAGTCGCTTCCTTCTCCTTGCTCTTGTGCAGGTTCTGCTTGTTTTCCTTCTTGCTCTCGTATTTGGAGGCGCCCGCCTCCTTGAGCGCGATGGCGATCGCTTGGCGCCGGCTCTTCACCTTGCCGGCCTTGCCGCTGCGCCCGCTCTTGAGTTCGCCATGGGCGTATTCATGCATGACGCGGCCCATCGTCTTGCGCTGGGACATCGAAGTCTTGGCCATGATAGTTCCTCCGGATTAGCCCTTGTCCGGGAACGGCGGTCGGTCGATTAGGTTGCACATGACGACCGCCTATCTCGCGCCGGAAGGCTTTGCCGATCAGCTGCAGGAGGAATTGCGGTGCGCGGGCGTGGCCGTGGCCAAGCGCCACGAGCGATTGTTCGTCGGCGAGGGGCCGGCGATCGCCGCGGCCTGGGCCGCCAATATCTGGCACGACTGCGTCGAGCTGCCGGTGGCGTCGATCGGCAGCGCGGCGCGGGCGCTGCGCGACATCCAGCGCAATTGGGCCATGTACGCGCCGCTGCATCATCGCCGCGCCGCCCTGATCGAGGAGCGCCTGCCGCACGTCTCGGCCAAGCCGGTCGTCTTTCCCGCCGCAGCGCCCACGGCGCCGCTGGGGTCGTGGACCTTGCTGGCGCCCGATCGCCTGCTCGCTGCCGGCCGTTGCAGCTCGCCCTTTGCCAACGGAGAGGTCGCCTTCGTCGAGGACAAGGCCGGGCCGCCCAACCGCGCCTATCTCAAGCTATGGGAAGCACTGGTGCGGCTCGGGCGCTGGCCGGTCGCCGGCGAACGCTGCCTCGACCTCGGTGCATCGCCGGGTGGCTGGACTTATGTCCTGGCCACGCTCGGCGCCGACGTGATCGCGGTCGACAAGGCGCCGCTCGATCCCCGAGTGGCGGCGATGGCGGGCGTGCAATGGCGCGGCGAGAGCGCCTTCGCGCTGGAGCCGGCAACCGTCGGGCCGGTCGACTGGCTGTTCTCCGACATCGCCTGCTATCCGGCGCGGCTCCTGCGGCTGGTCGAGAAATGGCGCGCCTCGGGGCTGGTGAGGAACTTCGTCTGCACCCTCAAGTTCCAGGGGGCAACCGATCACGAGTCGGCGGCTGCATTCGGCGCCATTCCCGGGGCTCGAGTCCTGCATCTGCATCACAACAAGCACGAACTGACGTTGCTGTTATCGCGGTAGGCCGCGGACGGTACGGCGTGCGCTTCGGTTGACGCCGCGCAAGGCAGGAACGAAGCTTGCCTCCGGGAGTCAGTTCTGGGGGTACTTCATGTTCAAACTTGGCGTCACCGCTGCCATTTTCGCCCTGATTGCCGGTCCGGCGTTGGCGCAGCCCAAGACGCTCACCGTGGCGGGCTATGGCGGCGTCTGGGACCAGCATCTGCGCAAGGAAGTGTTCCCGGCCTTCGAGCAGAAGCACGGCGTCAAGATCGAGTATGTCGCCGGCAACTCGACCGATACGCTGGCCAAGCTGCAGGCGCAGAAGGGCAACCAGGTCATCGACGTCGCCATCGTCGACGACGGGCCGATGTACCAGGCGATCCAGCTCGGTTTCTGCGCGCCGATACAGGGCCTCGACAAGAGCGAGCTCTATCCGGCGGCCCTGTTCAAGGACGACAAGGCGGTCGCGGTCGGCCAGACCGGCACCGGTTTCATGATCAATACCAAGACCTTCAAGGAGAAGGGCTGGGTGACGCCAACCTCGTGGAACGATCTCAAGGACCCCAAGTTCAAGAAGCTGCTGGTCATCCCGCCGATCAACAACACCTATGGCCTCTATACGCTGATGATGTACGCCCGCATCAACGGTGGCGGCGAGAAGAACATCGATCCCGGCTTCAAGGTGATGAAGGACGACATCAATCCCAACGTGCTGGTCTACGAGCCCTCGCCCGGCAAGATGACGGAGTTGTTCCAGTCGGGCCAGGGCCAGATCGCGGTATGGGGCACCGGCCGCGTGCAGGCCTTCGCCAACACCGACTTCCCCGTCGACTTCATCTATCCCAAGGAAGGCGCGCCGATCCTGCTTGCCTCGGCCTGCTCGGTCGCCAAGGCTTCGATCAACCCATTGGCGCACGAGTTCATCAAGACCCTGATCTCGGCGCCGGTTCAGGCCGGCATGGCCAAGGAGATGGGCAACGGGCCGGTCAACACCAAGGTCGACGTTAACATGCCCGAGTTGCGTATGGCCCCGGTCGGCGAGCGCGCCAAGCTGGTGATCCAGCCCGACTGGGACGCCATCAACGCCCAGCGCGAGGACTGGACCAAGCGGTGGAACCGCGAGGTCGAGCGGTAGCCTAGAGGCGCATGTGCATCATCCGATTTACCTGTTCCGTCACGGCGAGACGGAGTGGAACGCCGAGCACCGGGCCCAGGGCCATCTCGATTCGCCGTTGACCGCGGCAGGTCGCGAGCAGGCGCGCATCATGGGCCACGCACTGGTGCGGGAGCTGCGACTGGCCGGATACGAGCCGTCGGGCGTTGTCGTGCGGGCGAGTCCGCTGGGCCGCGTGCGCGAGACGCTGGCGATCGCCGCCGCAGCCGCCGGTCTGTCGCATGACGCCGGATCCCTCGACCACCGGCTGCGGGAAGTGAGCTGGGGCGATTGGGACGGCTTGAATATTGCCGAGATCGAGGCGCGCTGGCCGGACGCCATCGCGGCGAGGCGGCGCGACCGCTGGAACTACGTGCCACCGGGCGGAGAGAACTACGTCATGGCCGTCGAGCGTGCCCGCCCGGCGCTCGATGACATCCTGGCGCTTGCCGGCGAACGACCTGTCGCCGTGTTCGCCCACGGCGCCATCGGGCGGGTGATGCGCGGCTTGTTCCTCGGCGTGCCCGAGAGCGAGATCATGGCGATGGACCAGCCTCAAGATGCCTTCTATCGCCTCCATCGCCGCGTTGCGGCGCGTGTCGATGCCCTGGCCGACGTGTAAGCGGCGACACGGCGAAGAAATGGCCTTCCTGGACCTTGAAGCCCTCACCAAGACGTTCGGCACGCATGCTGCGGTCGATGGCCTCTCGCTCACGGTCGAGAAGGGCGAGTTCGTCTCCCTGCTGGGTCCGTCGGGCTGCGGGAAGACCACGACCCTGCAGATGATCGCGGGCTTCGTCGAGCCGACCTCGGGGGCGATCCGGCTCGAGGGCCGCGATCTCCTGGCGGTGAAGCCGGCCAAGCGCGGACTGGGCATCGTGTTCCAGAGCTACGCGCTCTTCCCGCACATGACGGTGGCCGAAAACGTGGCCTTCGGTCTCGAGATGCAGGGCGTGGCTGCGGTCGACCGTGTCAAGCGCGTCGGCGAGACGCTGGAGCTGGTGGGATTGACTGCCTTCACCGGCCGCTTTCCGCGCCAGCTCTCGGGCGGCCAGCAGCAGCGCGTGGCGCT
>DATHNU010000478.1:0-5210 GCA_035485695.1 Reyranella sp.
TCGAGAAGTAGCCGGCCCAGAAGACCTCGATCATGCCGATCAGCAATCCACCCAGCATCGCGCCCGGCAGCGAGCCGATGCCGCCCAGCACCGCCGCGGTGAAGGCCTTGATGCCCGCCAGGAAGCCGATGAAGAAATCGACGATGCCGTAGTACATCAGGAACATCATGCCGGCGACGGCGGCCAGGGCGGCGCCCATGACGAAGGTGAGCGAGATGGTGCGGTTGACATCGACGCCCAGCAGCGACGCCATCTTCATGTCCTGCTCACAGGCGCGCTGCTGGCGGCCGAGCGGCGTCGCGGCGATCAGCCACGAGAAGCCCGCCATCAGCGACACGGTCACGATGACGATGATGATCTGCAGCCAGGTCACGCGCACGTCGAAGCCGTCGGCGCTGAACAGGTTGAACCCGCCTTCGACGATCTGGCCGGCCGGCTTGGGCCGTGCGCCCTGGGCCAGCTGAACGTAGTTCTGCAGCATGATGGACACGCCGATCGCCGAGATCAGCGGCGCCAGCTTGAATGACCCGCGCAGCGGCCGGTAGGCGGTGCGCTCGATCGCCCAGCCATAGATGGCGGTGAAGGCCATGGCGAGCAGCAGCACCAGGACGATCGCGACCGCGCCCGAGCCGATGCCCAGCTTGGCGCAGATCAGGAAGCCGATGAGGGAGATGAAGGCGCCGATCATGAAGACTTCGCCGTGCGCGAAGTTGATCATGCCGATGATGCCGTAGACCATCGTGTAACCGATGGCGATCAGGCCGTAGATGGCGCCCAGCGTGATGGCGTTGATCAGCTGTTGTGAAAAATACGCCATGCCTTTGCTTTCCCCCTTACCCTGCGACCTACGACGCTTCCGGCAAGCCATGCAAGCGAACTATTCACCGGCTCCGGGCGGAATTGAATAGACGACCTGGAAATGGTCCGCGTGCAAATCGCGGACCACATCGGCCTCGTCACGGGGATAACCTGGGGGTGGCTTGAGCGCGGGTGGACCTCGCACGGCGGGGCAGATCGCCGCTTGAGGAGGCGGCTTTGGCTATCGGGCGCGCGCCCTTCCCGGCTCGATTTCCGCGACCGAAGTGACGATCCCGCGTGTCGTAGACGGCCGCTTGTCGATCACACCGGAGCTTCCGGCGCACCAAGCACCGTCCGGCGGCGATTGCGTCGCGACATCGCGATCAGCCGCACGACGGCGGCGGCGAGCACCAGGGCGGCCATCGGCCAGTAGAAGCGGTCGAGCGGCACTCGCTTGCCGATGGCTGTGGCAAAGCTGATCCAGATGTACCAGCCGCCGACGAGGTGCAGCAGCCGCCATTTGCGCGGGCCGAGCCACGCCGCCGTGCGATCGAACGACGTCGCCGTCATCGCCGCGATGAACAGGTAGGCCGTACCGGCCAGCACGATGGTCGTGATGTTGGTGAGCTTCCAGAACAGCTCGCGGTCCAGCGCCGCGAGTCCCAGGATCGCAGCGAGATGGATGAAATGCGACACGGCGAAGGAGACGCCGAGATAGCGCCGGTTGCGGCGCTGCCAGCGTGTGGCGTCCGACGGGATCAGCTCGACCAGCGCACTGGCGGTGAAGGCCATGACGAACAGGACGAGCGAGGTGCGCGCTGTCGCCCGGATCACCAGGCGGATGCCCTCTACGTCGCCAGCGCGGTCCGCCAGCAGCCAGAGGGACATCGCCGTCAGCAACAGCGACAACAGGCCGACCAGTCGCCATCCGTTCATCGACCACCTCCCCGCAAAGCCGCCGTGCGCTTGAGGCGCCGGCTGAACCCGATGACATGGAACGCCAGCAAGCCGACCAGTGCGACCTCGCCGGCCGCCGCCAGCAGCACGGGCAACGGCGCGCCCTGGGCAAAGAGGCCGGCGCGCACGATGCCCGCGGCGATCGAAGCCGAAAGTCCGCCGAGGCAGATCGTGAAAGCCAGCAGCGAGCGACGGAACGCGAACCAGCCGACGGCGCCCACCGCGATCGCAGCGATGAAGGCGTAGCGGTCGACCAGCGGCGCCAACGCCGGGAGGGCGCCGTCATCCAGCAACATCGCACGCAGGCGCATGGCGACGAAGGTGACGGCCACGGTGACCAGCAGCGTGATCCAGGTACGCCGCGCCTGGCGCTCGACGGCGTCCGCGGCAAATTGAGCGGCGATCTCACGGGCGACACCGAAGCGTTCGACGGCGCGACGTTCGGCGTCGGGCGATGGCCAGGCCGGATCGGCCTCGGCGGAGTCGCGCAGATGGTCTTCGACTTCGCTGGCAAGGCGTCGCGCCAGCGCCGGATCGAAATCAAGCTCGCGCCGCAGCGAAGCGACATACTGATCGATCACGCCGGCCATGCGCGCCCTCCCAGCAGGGTGTCGACGGCCCGCGAAAAGCGGCCCCACACCTTGCGGCGCTCAGCGAGCGCTGCCGAGCCCGCCTTGGTCAGCGAATAGACGCGGCGGCGCCGGCCGCCGGGCGGCGTGGTCCAGGTGCTGGAGAGCAGGCCCGCCTGCTCCAGCCGATGGAGCGCGGGATAGACCGTCCCCTCGGGCAGATCGAAGGTGCTGGTGCTGCGGTTCTTGATGGTCTCGATGATGGCGTAGCCGTGCGCCGGACCCGCCTCGAGCGCAGCAAGGACGATGGCATCGAGATGCCCTTTGAGCATTTCAGCTTCCATACCTAGCAACACTAGGTATACGGAGTCGGGGAGTCAAGCCACTTGAACTTCGACGCCGAAAACCGGTTAGTGCGCCGATGGATCCTTCTTCTTTCGACGTCATCGTCATCGGCGCCGGCCCTGCCGGCCTCGCCGCCGCCACCGAAGTCGCCCGCGCCGGGTTGAGGGCAATCTGCCTCGACAAGCTGGCGCCCGGCGGCGCGCTGATCAATCTCGGCGCGCTGCACGATTTCGAGACCGCCGACGACGGGCCGACTATAGCCTCCAAGCTCACCGACGACGCGACCGAGGCGGGCGTCGAGATCGGCTTCGGCGAAGTCGTAGGCCTTTCCGGCAACGGCCCGTGGACGATCGAGACCGCCGAGGGCGATCGTCACACCGGCCGCGCGGTCGTGATCGCGACGGGCCTTGGCAAGGGCCGGCTCGGACTGCCCGAAGAAGACGACTATGAAGGCCGCGGCCTCTCCCATTGCGCCATCTGCGACGGCCCGCTCTATGCCGGCTTGCCGGTCATGGTGGCCGGGGCTGGCGGCTGGGCACCGCACGAAGCCGAGGAGTTGAAGGCGTTTGCCAGCGAAGTCACCGTCGTCGACACGGTGGCGGCCACACTGCCCGACGGCGTGCGCCGCCTGGACGGGCGCATCGTGGCGTTGGAGGGCAGCGCCGGACTGCAATCGGTCGTGGTCGAAACCGGCGGCGCGCGGAAGTCCGTTCCGACCAGCGCGGTCTTCGTTTACGTCGGCCAGTCTCCCGCTGCGGAATTCGTGCCGGATTCACTTGCACGCGACGCCACCGGGCATATCGTGGTCGACGAAGGGGGCCGCACCTCCGCCGCCACGGCGTTTGCCGCGGGCGACGTGCGGGCCGGCGCACGACACTATCTGGCCGACGCCATCGCCGACGGCCAGCGTGCGGCGCAGGCCGTGGTGGTGGCCCTCGCCAAGACGACTTGAGGAGTAACGAGTATGCGCATCGTCAATCCAACCTTCGGCGTGTCCGCCACCACCGGTGCGACCGTGGCGCTGAAACCGGTCAACTGGCTGACCGACGCGATCGCGCTGGTGTCGAACTCCAAGCCCAACGCGCGCGAGCTGCTTGCCGGCGTCCGGGACAAGCTCAGCGCCTTCCGGCCGGTCGACAATATCGACTTCCTGTCGAAGAACAGCGCCAGCCAGGGCGCCCCCAAGGACCTGCTCGAGAAGGTCGCCGCCAACTACCGGGGAGCGCTTCTAGCCATAGCCGATTGAGGAAGCTGTTCATCGTGGAGTTTCCACGACAGCATCGAACTCGAGAAGCGCGGCATCACGGCCTTCGTGATCGCCACAGAGACCTTCAAGCCGCTCGTTCTGGCCCAGGCCAAGGCGCGCAAGGTCGAGCCGCGATTGATCGTGGTGAAGCATCCGATCGGCGGCCTGAACGCCGACGAGCTGCGTGAACGCATCGAAGCCGCAACCAAGGGATTGTCCGAGGCGACCAAGACATGAAGGACACGGCCGAGCAGGAAATCATCGAGATCGGCGATCTCGACGTCGAGGCGTTCAATGAATTCGCCACCGAGCAGGGCTGGAGCGACGGCATGCCGCTCTTCGTGCCGACCGAGGACAAGGTGGCGAAATTCGTCGATACGGTGCGCGGCGACAACCGGCCCTATGCGCCCGTACCGCCGCGCCAGGTCGTGCCGACCCTGCAGAGCCTCGCCGCCAATGCGGTGATGGCGGGCTGCAAGCCGGAATACTTCCCTGTGGTGACCGCGGCCATGCGCGGCGTGCTCGATCCCGAGTACAATCTGCACGGCACGCTCGCCACCACCCATTCCTGCGCCCCCATGGTCATGGTGAGCGGTCCGATCCGCCACGAGCTCGGCATCAATTGCGGCTCCAACTGCTTCGGGCAGGGTTGGCGGCCCAACGCCACGATCGGCCGGGCGCTCGGCCTGATGCTGCTCAACATCGCCGGCGCCAAGCCCGGCGAGATGGACCGCTCGACCCAGGGCAATCCGGCCAAGTACACCTTCTGCTTCGGCGAGAACGAAGAAGAGAATCCCTGGACGCCCTATCACGTGCAGCGCGGCTTCGCGCCCGGCGACAGCGTGGTGACGGTGATGTCGGGCGAAGGCCCGCATAACCTCAACGACCACGGCAGCAACACCGGCATCGGCCTGCTGACGACCTTCGCCGGCAGCATGTCGACGCCCGGCGCCAACACGGTCTACGGCAAGGGCCCGATGTTCGTCGTCATCGGCCCCGAGCATGCCGCGACCTTGAAGCGCGACGGCTACACCATCGACAGCATCCGCGAGGAGCTGTTCAAGCGCTCGCGCATCCATGCCTCGCGGATTTCGGTGGAGAACCAGGACACCTATGTGAGCACCGGCCACAAGCCGGACGGCGACTGGTTCACCATCGGTCGCTCGCCGCAGGACATCCACATCACGGTGGCCGGCGGCCCGGGCAAGCATTCGGCCTTCGTCCCCTCCTTCGGCGGCACGACCGTTGCCTGCGTGCGCATCGCCGGATGAGCGCTGATGAGCGATGAGTGGTGC